>NZ_BAAHAF010000171.1:0-48816 GCF_054777815.1 Angustibacter speluncae
CTGCGGTGTCCCGAGCCGACCGGCGGGCGTGGCCGCGGTGCCGCTCGCGCGCACGGCGTCGTCCTGGGCCACCAGCCCCTGCCGCACCCCGTCGGCGGCGGAGGCGGACGCGCCGTCGTCCCCGCCTGCGCAGCGCACCAGCAGCACGAGCAGCACGAGCACCGCGACGACCGCGGCGACGACCCGGCGGCGGCCGCGCCGCGGGCGCGCGAGGGCGGGGTGGGTGGCCATGCCGGTTGATCGGCATCCCGGCGACGGGTCTGAAGTCAGCCCTCGAGGCGCTGCTGGAGCCGGTTCATGCCCGCGAGCCACGCCTCGGGCTCGGACGCCTTGTGCTGCACGTAGCCCGCGACCTCCGGGTGCGGCAGCACCAGGAAGCGGTCGTCCGCGAGCGCCTCCACCACCGAGGCGACCACGTCGTCGACGTCGATCGCCGCCGGGGCGAGCAGCGCCTGCCCGACCGCGCCGGCGCCGTCGAGCAGCGGCGTGCGCACGCCCTGCGGGCAGAGCGCCTGCACCACGACGCCGCGGTGCAGGTACGTGGCGCGCAGCCACTCCGCGAACGCGACGGCACCGTGCTTGGTGACGGCGTACGGCGCGCTGCCGAGCATCGTGAGCAGGCCCGCCGCCGACGCGGTGGCGAGGAAGCGACCGCTCCCCCGCTCGACCCACCGCGGCACCAGCGCCTGGGCCGCCCAGACGTGCGACATCACGTTGACGTGCCAGGTCGCGGTCCAGGCGTCGTCGTCGGCGAGGTCGGGACCGTCGATGCCGCCCTGGGTGGGCACGCCGGCGTTCGCGCAGAACAGGTCGACGTCGCCGAGCAGCTCGACCGCGCTGGCGACGAGCCCGTGCGTCCCGTCGCGGTGGCCGACGTCGGCGACGACGCGCGCGGCGCCGTCCGGGGCGACCTCGTGCAGCCGGTCGCCGTCGCGGTCGCTGACGACGACGCGGGCGCCCTCGGCGACGAAGCGTCGGGCCAGGCCCAGGCCGATGCCGGAGGCCGCACCCGTCACCACGACCCGCGCTCCCGCGAGCTCCAGCCCGGTCACCGCCCGACCTCGACGACGACCCGACCGGTCGTGCGTCCGGCGGCGAGCCGGGTCAACGCGTCCGGCACCTCGGCGAGCGGGACGCGCTCGCTCACCAGCGGCCGCACCACGCCCTCGCCGGCGAGCCGGACGAGCTCCGCGTGGCAGTCGCGGACGGACTGCGGGTCGTGCCGGTGGTACTCGCCCCAGTGCAGGCCGAGCACGGCGTAGTTCTTCACCAGGACGTGGTTGGTCGCCGCCTGGGCGATCCGCCCGGACGTGAAACCGACGACCACGATGCGTCCCTCGAAGGCGACGACCTTGGTCGAGTCGTCGTACGCGGGACCACCGACGGGGTCGACGACCACGTCGGCACCACCCCGCCCGAGCACCTCGCGCAGCACGGGCACCAGGTCGTCCTGCACGGTGCGGTCGACCACGTCGTCGCAGCCGAGGTCGCGCGCCACCTCGACCTTGGCGGCACCGCCCACGACGCCGACGACCCGCGCGCCGGCCGCCTTCGCCAGCTGGACGGTGGCGGACCCGACGCCGCCCGCTGCGGCGTGCACGAGCACGGTCTCACCGGGCTGGAGCCGCGCCCGGCGGTGCAGCGCGAACCAGGCCGTCTGGTACCCGATGTAGAGGCTCGCAGCGGCGGCGTCGTCGAGCGAGGGCGGCGCCACGTGCACCGCGCCGGCGTCGGCGAGCGCGTACGTCGCCAGACCTCCGTGCGGCAGCGCGAGCATCCCGAGGACGCGGGCGCCGACCAGCGCCGGGTCCGCGCCGTCGCCGACCGCGACGACCTCCCCGCAGGCCTCGACGCCCGGGGTGAACGGCAGCGGCGGCCGCACCTGGTACTGCCCGGCCGCGAGCAGCACGTCCGGGAAGTTCAGCGCCGTGGCCGCCACACGGAGCAGCACCTGCCCGGCACCCGGGCGGGGCACCTCGACCTCCTGGAGCCGCAGCGCGTCGGCGGGCGAGCCGTGCACGACGACCTGCCACGCCTGCATCTGCGCGGGCGGGCTCACCCGAGGCCGCCGGCCTGGCTGACGCCGCCGTCGACCGTGAGCGTCTGCCCCGTCGTCCACGCGGCGTCGTCGCTCAGCAGGTACGCCACCGCCGAGGCGACGTCGTGCGGCTCGCCGAGACGGCGCATCGGGTACGCCGCGCTGACCAGCTCCTCGCGTCCCTCGTAGAGCGCGGTGGCGAACTTGGTCTTCACGATGGCCGGCGCGACGGCGTTCACCCGCACCCTCGGCGCGAGCTCGACCGCGAGCGAGGCGGTCAGGTGGATGAGCGCGGCCTTGCTGACACCGTAGAACGCGATGCCCGGCGCCGGACGCTGCCCGGCGATGGACGCGACGTTGACGACGGCACCCCCGCGGTCGGACAGGCCTGCGCGCCAGGCCTTCTGGACCCACGACAGCGCGGCGACGACGTTCGTGTCGACCATCTTGCGCGCGGCGTCGAGGTCGAGGTCGACCAGCGGCCCGTACGCGGGGTTGATGCCGGTGTTGTTCACCAGCAGGTCGACCGGCCCGAACGCGTCCGCGGCGGTGGCGAGCGTCGCGTCCTGGTGCTCGGGGTCGGCGGCGTTCCCGGCCACCGCGGCGGCGTGCTCGCTGCCGCCGAGCGCAGCGACCGCCTCGTCCAGCGCCTCCTGCTTGCGGGCGGTGACGACGACGCGGGCGCCCTCGTCGACGAGTCGCTGCGCGATCGCGAGCCCGATGCCCCGGCTGGCGCCGGTGACGACCGCGACCTTGCCTTCCAGACGCCTTGCAGCAGAGTGCGTCACAGGCCGAGGTCCCGACCGATGAGCTCCTTCATGATCTCGTTCGAGCCGGCCCAGATCTTGGTGACGCGGGCGTCGCGCCAGGCGCGCGCGACCCGGTACTCGTTCATGAAGCCGTATCCGCCGTGCAGCTGGACGCACTCGTCGAGGACGTCGTTCTGCACCTGCGCCGACCACCACTTCGCCTTGGCGGCGTCGACCGCGCTCAGCTTGCCGTCGTTGTGCTCGAGCACGCAGTTGTCGACGAACGCCTGGGTCACCTCGACCTGGGTGACGAGCTCGGCCATCTTGAACTTGTTGTGCTGGAACGAGCCGACGGACTGGCCGAACGCCTTGCGCTCCTTGGTGTACTGGATGGTCTCCTCGAGGATCTGCGCGGCGTGGGCGATGTTGCTGATCGCCGCGCCGACGCGCTCCTGCACGAGGCGCTCCATCATGTGGATGAAGCCGCGGTCGACCTCGCCGATCACGTTCGCCGCGGGCACCCGCACGTCCTGGAAGAACAGCTCGGCCGTGTCGCTCTCGGTCTGGCCGACCTTGTCGAGCTTGCGCCCGCGGGTGAAGCCCTCCATGCCGGTCTCGACGCCGAACAGCGTGATGCCCTTGGCGCCCTTCTCCGGGCTGGTGCGGGCCGCGACGACGACGAGGTCGGCGCTGTACCCGTTGGTGATGAACGTCTTCGACCCGTTCAGGACGTAGTCGTCGCCGTCCCTGACCGCCACCGTCTTCAGGTTCGCGAGGTCGGAGCCGCCGCTCGGCTCGGTCATCGCGATGGCCGTGACGATCTCGCCGGAGCAGAACCCCGGGAGCCAGCGCTGCTTCTGCTCCTCGGTGGTGAGCTCGATCAGGTACGGCGCGACGATGTCGGCGTGGATGCCGAGGCACGACGACACCGCGGCCGACACCTTCGACTGCTCCTCGGCCACGACCGCGATGAAGCGGTAGTCGCCCGCCTCGCCGCCGCCGTACTGCTCCGGGACGTGCAGGCCGAGCAGCCCCTGCTTGCCGGCCTCGATCCACACGTCGCGGGGCAGGCCCTTGGCCTCGATGAACTCGTCCATGCGGGGCCGCACGTGCCGGTCGAGGAACTCCTTGGCGGTGGCGCGCAGCGCCTCGTGCTCGGGCTCGAAGATCGATCGGCGCACTGTTCCTCCAGGCTCGGCCGGGGTGTACGGTCCCGGCATGACTAAGCGCTTGCTCAGTCCCAGCCTCGCCGGGGAGCCGCTCGGTGTCAAGGAGTCGGCGTCCCCGGACGACCCGACCGCCGACCGGCTGCTGACCGCGGGCGCGCAGGCCTTCGCCGAGCGCGGCTTCCACGCCACCACCACCCGCGACATCGCCACCCGAGCCGGGCTGTCCCCCGCCGGGCTGTACGTCCACTACCCGTCCAAGCAGGCGCTGCTCGCGCGGCTGTCCCTGACCGGCCACCGGGCCGCGCTCGACCTGGTGTCCACCGCCCTGTCCGGGCCCGGGACGCCGGTCGGGCGGGTGCACCGCATGGTCGAGGCGTTCGTGACGTGGCACGCCGAGCACCATGTCGTCGCCCGCGTCGTGCAGTACGAGCTGCGCTCGCTCGACGAGGCCACCCGCACCGAGGTCAACGCCGTGCGCCGCCGCCTCGAGGACGTCGTCGAGCAGGCCGTCACCGAGGGCGTCGCCGACGGCACGATGGTGGTCGACGTGCCCCGCACGGCGACCCGGGCCGTGCTGTCGCTGGCGGTCGACGTCGCGCGCTGGTTCGACCCCCGGGGACGTGAGAGCGCCGCCGAGGTGGGCAGGATCTACGCGGACCTCGCGGTGCGCATGCTCGGCGCCGCTCCCCCGACCGACAGGAGCACGACGTGAGCACGCAGGAGCCGCCGGCCACCCGCACGCCGGCCGGGCCGATGGACGTGACCGGGCTGCCGCCCCAGCTCGAGCGGCGCGAGCCGGCCGAGATCCTCGCCGGGCTGCTCGCCGTGATGGACCTGCGCGCGCTCGCGCCCGACGCCGACGGGCAGGACGTGTTCGAGGGCGACAGCCAGTGGCAGCCGCACGGTCGCGTGTACGGCGGCCAGGTGCTCGGGCAGACGCTGATGGCCGCCTCGCGCACCGTGGCCGACGACCGTCCGGTGCACTCGATGCACGGGTACTTCCTGCGTCCGGGCGACGCCACCCAACCGATCCAGTTCGCCGTCGAGCGGCTGCGCGACGGCCGCTCGTTCACCGCCCGGCGGGTGCACGCGCTGCAGGACGGGCGCCCGATCCTGTCGATGATCGCCTCGTTCCAGGACGCCGACGAGGGGTACGAGCACCAGGACGTCATGCCCGACGTCCCCGGCCCGGACGAGCTGCCCACCACCGCGGAGCTGCTCGGCCACATCGACCACCCGGCCGCGCAGTACTGGTCGTACGCGCGGCCGATCGACGTGCGGCACGTGCAGTCGCCCATCTACATCCAGCCCGACTCCGAGCGCCGCGCGTCGCAGGCCGTCTGGATGCGGACGGTCGCGCCGCTGCCCGACGACCCGGTGCTGCACCGCGCCGTGCTGGGGTACGCCAGCGACTACACCCTGCTCGAGTCGGTGCTGCGCCGGCACGGCCGCTCGTGGGCCACCGTCGGCCCGACGGCGAGCCTCGACCACGCCATGTGGTGGCACCGCCCCGCCCGCGCCGACGAGTGGCTGCTGTACACCCAGGCCAGCCCGTCCGCGCAGGGCGGCCGCGGCCTCGGCGCCGGCCGCATCTTCAGCCAGGACGGCCGCCTGGTCGCCACAGTCGCCCAGGAGGGCATGGTCCGCCCACCGAGGGCGCGCTGATCCGGTGTCGGACGCCCGACCCGGGGACAGGCTCGTCCCAGCCGGACGTGAAGCGTTCTCAGGTGACTGGGGTCTGAGACTCGAGCGACTTGATCTGTCCGGCCAGGACCTGACGTCGGTCTCGATCGGGTTGTACGGGTGGATCGATCGATGCTCCTTGCGGGGCGCGGACCTGCGTCAGGCTGGTCTGGACCGGGTCGCCTGGCGATTCTGCGACCTTCGAGGTGTCGACCTCCGCGGTGCGAGTCTTCGCTACGCGTCGTTCGCCGCCTGCGACCTGCGCGGCGCGGATCTGCGCGGAGCCGATCTGCGAGGGGCCCAGTTCGGCTCGGTTCTGACCGGCGACGACACCGGTGACACCGACCTCACCGACGCCCGCATCGATCCCGGCGCTCTGGACGGAGCGGACGTGAGCCCGGACGTAGCGCTCCCGGTGGGTGCGGAACGACGAGGTTCGGTCCTAGCGTGGGCATTTCCCGAAGTCGCTCGCGAACCTGCACGACGGGTCACGTCATGGCTCGACGACCGGGACGGGCACCAGGACCCGAGTGGTTGCATCCAGCGGCTCCACCGCGACCTGGTCGTGTGCGGCGAGCCCGTCCAGATCCCCTCGCGCATCTACTCCGACGAACGGGAGCGACGTACGGAAGCGCTCGCAGGTCCGGACCGAGTCGTCGCCGCGTGCCTGCTGACCCGACACCATGACGGGCACGTCCGGCAGCGCCGGCTCCGCGACGTCCTCACCTCGGACGAACCGTGGACAGCGCCGTTCGTCGTCGCGCTGCTCGGCGAGTACGTCTGGCAGATCACCGCCGACATCGCACTGTTCGCCCGCTCCGACCTGCCCGGCAGACCCGTCCTGGCCGGCCATCTGCGCACGTTCCTGCAGGACAACCCGGACTTCGACGAGCTCGTCCGGCAGCGCATCGCCAGCTACCAGGACGCCTACCACCGACAGCGCTTCGCGCCCGAGGACAACCCGGCGCGGATCGCGCTCGACCTGCTGCGCGGGTGAAGGACCGGGCGGTGGACCCCCGGGAGGGGGTCCTGCGACCGATCCTTCGCCCCACACTCAGCGCTCGCGGGTCCCCCGGGCGAGCACCCAGACCAGCACGCCGGTCGACACCGTCAGCGCGACCGTCCGCGGCACGTTCGCGAGCACGAGGCTGTCGATGGTCTCTGCCGACTTCCCGATCCGGTCGAGGCGGTCGTGCATCGGGATCGCCCACAGCGCGGTGGTCAGCGCGGACGTCAGACCACCCACCGCCACCACCCCGGACGCCCAGCGCGGGACGCCGGCGGGACGCGTCCACCAGAACGCGACGCCGCCGAGGAACGCCGCGAATCCGGGTGCGATCACGACCAGCGGGATCGAGTCGTCGTACTGCTGGTGGTACGCCGCGAACTCCTCGGCGCCGACGGCCCGGTACAGCGGGTACGACACCAGCTGCGCCTGCCAGCCCACGCCCGCCGAGTACGCGGTGAGGGCGGCCAGGCCCGCGGTGGTCCAGGTGCGCCAGCCGGGGCGACCGGACGTCGCGGCGTCGAGGGCGGGGGTCGGGACGGTGGTGGTCATGGGGAACCCTTCGCTGACACAATCCGATGGAGCGAGAGTAAACTCAATTGAGTGAGGATCAAGTGAATTCTCCGACGGGTGCGGGACGTCGGCCCTATCGGGCAGGTCTGCGCGCCGAGCAGGCGGCCGCCACCCGCGCGCGCATCGCGCTGGCCGCTGCCGACCTGTTCGTGCGGGACGGCTACGCCCCGACCGCCGTCGCCGACGTCGCGCGCGCCGCGCAGGTGTCGGCGCAGACGGTCTACAACGCGTTCGGGTCCAAGGCCGCGCTGCTCAAGGCCGCGTACGACCTCACCCTCGCCGGTGACGACCAGGACCTGCCGCTCGCCGAGCGACCCGAGGTGCGTGCGCTCCACGCGCAGACCGACGCCACGGCGTTCCTGCACGGCTACGCCGACCTCGGTCGGAGCCTGCTCGAGCGGCTCGCCCCGCTGGTTCTGCAGGTGCACGCGGGCGCAGCCGCCGGCGACCCCGATCTGGTCGACCTGGTCGCGACCACGAACGCCGAGCGGCTCGTCGGGACGGGCATGGTCGCGCGCCGGATCGCCGAGCTGGGCGCCCTGCGACCGGACCTGACGACCGACCAGGCGCGCGACCGGATCTGGACGCTCAACAGCGTCGAGGTCTGGCACCTGCTGGTCGACCTGCGCGGCTGGACGCCCCGCGCCTACGCCGACTGGGTCGGCGACCAGCTGTGCGCGGCCGTGCTCGCCTGACCGGCGCCGGACCTCACCAGAACCTCCACCACGGCCGGTGCGGACCGACCGGCGGCGCCGGCTCCTCGCTCGACACCCCCGACGGCTCGGCGACCGGGACGGGGCCCGCCGCCGGCGGCCCGAGCCACGTCGTGGCCATCGCCTCGGCGACGCGGTCGAAGGTCGCGCGGGACAGCCCCATCTCGGCAGCGGCCTCGGCGAGGGGCATGGCGGCCTGCGGGTCGTACCCCTGCAGGCCGGTCTCCCGCTCGACCACGGCGGCCAGGCGGAACACCCTCGCCATCACGGCGTCCGCCTCCTCGCCGTCGTACCAGTAGGGCACGGTGATCGCCGCCTCGTCGCCGTACAGGCTGAGCTGGATGCCGCTGTCGTGGCTGACCTCGCCGTGGTCGGCACCCTCGAACACCTCGACCTCGCCGAGCTCCTCGCGCGCGGCCGCCACCAGTCGTGCCCAGACCTCGTGGTCGTACCCGGCCGACGGCGCACCGCTCTTCATCGACGCCACCACCCGCTGCTCGGAGGCGTCGAGCGCCTCCTCCCAGGTCTGGTCGTCGGTCTTGGGCAGGAACGTCAGGTCGTAGCTCACGCCCCGACGCTAGCGGCCGGTGCCGCGACGGCCGGACGCACGACGGCCATATGCACGACGGCCCGGTCCGCGCGAGGCGGACCGGGCCGGTGCCGGACGGGCGGACGTCAGTCGCGGGTGAGCTTGCGGTGCGTCACCCGGTGCGGGCGGGCGGCCTCGACGCCGAGGCGCGACACCTTGTTCTCCTCGTACGACTCGAAGTTGCCCTCGAACCAGTACCAGCTCGCCGGGTTCTCGTCGGTGCCCTCGTAGGCCAGGATGTGGGTCGCGACGCGGTCGAGGAACCACCGGTCGTGGGAGATGACGACGGCGCAGCCGGGGAACTCCAGCAGCGCGTTCTCGAGCGAGGACAGGGTCTCGACGTCGAGGTCGTTGGTCGGCTCGTCGAGCAGCAGCAGGTTGCCGCCCTCCTTGAGCGTCAGCGCCAGGTTGAGGCGGTTGCGCTCGCCGCCGGACAGGATGCCGGCCGCCTTCTGCTGGTCGGGCCCCTTGAAGCCGAACGCCGACACGTAGGCGCGCGAGGGCATCTCGACGTTGCCGACCTTGATGTGGTCGAGGCCGTCGGAGACGACCTCCCACAGCGACTTCTTCGGGTCGATGCCGCCCCGGCCCTGGTCGACGTACGACACCTTCACCGTGTCGCCGACCTTGACGGTGCCGCCGTCGGGCTGCTCGAGCCCGACGATCGTCTTGAACAGCGTGGTCTTGCCGACGCCGTTGGGGCCGATGACGCCGACGATGCCGTTGCGCGGCAGCGTGAACGACAGGTCGTCGATGAGGACGCGGTCGCCGAAGCCCTTCTTCAGCTTCGAGACCTCGATGACCTGGCTGCCCAGACGCGGGCCCGGCGGGATCTGGATCTCCTCGAAGTCGAGCTTGCGGGTGCGGTCGGCCTCGGCCGCCATCTCCTCGTACCGCGCGAGCCGCGACTTCGACTTGGTCTGGCGCGCCTTGGCGTTGGAGCGGACCCACTCCAGCTCCTCGGCCAGCCGCTTGGCCATCTTGGCGTCCTTCTTGCCCTGCACCTGCAGCCGCTCGCGCTTCTTCTCCAGGTAGGTGGAGTAGTTGCCCTCGTACGGGTACAGCCGGCCGCGGTCGATCTCGGCGATCCACTGCGCCACGTGGTCGAGGAAGTACCGGTCGTGCGTGACGGCCAGCACGGCGCCGGGGTAGGCGGCCAGGTGCTGCTCGAGCCACAGCACCGACTCGGCGTCGAGGTGGTTGGTGGGCTCGTCGAGCAGCAGCAGGTCGGGCTTGCTCAGCAGCAGCTTGCACAGCGCGACGCGTCGGCGCTCACCACCGGACAGGACCGACACGTCGGCGTCCGGGGGCGGGCAGCGCAGCGCGTCCATCGCCTGGTCGAGCTGGGAGTCGAGGTCCCACGCGTCGGCGTGGTCGAGCGCCTCCTGCAGCTCGCCCATCTCGGCGAGCAGCGCGTCGAAGTCGGCGTCGGGCTCGCCCATGAGCACGCCGATCTCGTCGAAGCGCTGCTTCTTCACCATGATGTCGCCCATGCCCTCCTGGACGTTCTCCAGGACGGTCTTGCTCTCGTCGAGCTCGGGCTCCTGCATGAGGATGCCCACCGTGTAGCCGGGCGAGAGGCGGGCCTCGCCGTTGGAGGGCTGGTCGAGCCCCGCCATGATCTTCAGGATCGTCGACTTGCCCGCACCGTTGGGCCCGACGACGCCGATCTTCGCGCCGGGGTAGAAGCTCATCGTGACGTCGTCGAGGATGAGCTTGTCGCCATGGGCCTTGCGGGCCTTGTACATGGTGTAGATGAACTCCGCCATGCTCCTCAGCCTAGGGGCGGCGCGGACGCCCTCCGAATCGGGAGGGCGCCCGCGACCACCTCACACCGGCGACGGCGTCACCCGCGACCGTCCCTCGGGGTCGAGCTCGAGGCCGTCGACGACCAGGTAGGGGTCGGACTCGACGGGCCCGAGCGGGTCGCGCAGCTCCTCGAGCACCTCCTCGTCGGCCTCGTCGACCGGACCGGCGGGCGCCTCCTCGTCCGGCGCCCCGGGTGCGGCCTCGGGGTCGGCGCTGCCGCGGCGCACGCGGGTGAACCGGCTCACCCCGAAGGTGAGATCGGGGCCGACCGCGTCGGCCGCCACGTCGGCGCTCAGCCGGGGCTGGCCGTCGGCACCGGTGTACTCGCGCAGGTCGAGCCGCCCGGTCACCACCACCCGCTCGCCCTTGCGCAGCGACTCGCTGACGTTGCGGGCCAGGTAGCCCCAGCAGCTGACGGAGAAGAACGACGTGCGGACGTCGACGGAGCGGCCCTGCTCGGCGTCGTAGCGGCGCACGGTGCTGGCCAGCCGGAGGCCGGCGACCTCCCGCTGGCCGGGCGTGACGCGCAGGACGGGGTCGGCGACCAGGTTGCCGACGACGGTGACGTGGGTCTCGTTCACGGGGAGCACCTCCAGGCTCGGCACCCGCACCGTGCGGGTCCGGTGCCGAACCTGCCGCCGCGCGCCGACGTCCGGGACGCGCCGACGGCCCCGCTGTGGACAACCCGCGGGATCGCGCCCCTGTGGACGACGCGGTGTCAGCGCCGCGCGAGCAGCTCGCGCACCGCCCGGTGGTCGGCGAGCACCCGCGACACCGGCTGCAGCACCTGAGCGGCCGCGACCCGCGAGATCGACTCGCGCAGAGCGCGTTGCACCCGCGCCCGCCGTCGCTTCGCCCCCACCCGCGCGACCGGCACGAGCACCACGGCGAGCAGCAGACCGAGCACCACTCCCCCGAGCAGCAGCAGGGTCGGCAGCGGTATCGGACCCACCATCGGCGTCGCGATCTCCGGCAGCTGCAGCCACCCGACCACGCCCAGCACCACCAGCCAGAGCAGCCCGGCGACGGCGGCGAGCGCGAGCAGCACCTGCGCGGCCCCGGCGACCCGCCACCAGAACGGGTGCCGGTAGCCGAGGTCGACCGAGGTGACGGCCTGGTCGAGCGAGTCGGCGAGGTCGGGCCCCGGCGGTGCGGCGGCGTCGGCGACGGCGTCGGCCCAGCGACGGGGCAGGCCCTCCCCGCAGCGGGTGCCGACCTGGCGCGTCGCGAGGTCGACCTGCGCCCGCTGCGCCTGGGTCGGGGCGGGCACCGACGAGCGGCGCAGCTCCTTGAGGTCGAGGTCGCCCGCGGTGCCCGTGTCCTGCCCCACCCGCAGCCGCTTCAGCGGGTCCGGCTTGAACCGCTGCACCCAGCGCGAGAACGGCCAGCCGCTGCTGCGGTGCGCCCGGCGCCGGTAGTCGGCCTCGACGGCGTCGAGCACGGCGGGTACGCCGGCCGCGCGCACCAGCGCCTCCACGAGCGCGTCGCGACCGGGCAGGTCCTCGGGCCCGCGCTCCGAGGCGCCGACGCCCTCCGCCAGCTGCTCGACCACGGTGTCGAGGTCGCCGACGACGCGCTGCGCGACGGCCTCGTGGTGGCGCACGGCCTCGACCATCGCCTGGCGGAGGTCCTGCACGCCCTCGCCGGTGCGGGCCGACATCGCCAGCACCGGCACCTGCGGCAGCCCGTCGGCCCGCAGCAGCCGCTGCAGGTCGGTGACGCACTCGTGCACCTGCGCCGGCGGCAGCCGGTCGACCTGGTTGAGCACGAGCAGCGTGACGTCCTGGTGCTCGGTCAGCCGCTGCAGGTACTGGGTGTGCAGCGCGTCGTCGGCGTACTTCTGCGGGTCGACCACCCAGACCAGGAGGTCGACCATCCGCACCAGCCGGTCGACCTCGATGCGGTGCGAGACCTGCGTGGAGTCGTGGTCGGGCAGGTCGAGCAGCACCAGCCCGTGCAGGTCGGACTCGTCGCGGCCGTCCAGCTCGGACTCGCGGGCCGTGCGGTGCCGGCGGGGGACGTCGAGCCAGTCGAGCAGCGCGTCGCCGTCGTCGCCCCACACCACCGCGGACGGCTTGGACGTGGTGGGCCGGCGCGCGCCGACCTGGGCCACCTCGATGCCGGCGAGCGCGTTGAACAGCGAGGACTTGCCGCTGCCGGTGGCGCCGGCGAGCGCGACGACGGTGCTGTCGAGGCCGAGCGCGAGCCGCTGGTCGGTGCGCTGCAGCACCGTGCGGGCCTGTTGGACGGCGGCCGGGTCGAGCCGGTCGCCGCCGCGCTCGAGGGCCTCGCGCAGCGCGGTCGTGCGTGCGGGCAGGTCGACCTTGCGGCGCCGCACGCGGGACAGGGGGTTGCTCACCGGGCGGCCCTCACCTGCGCGGCCACCTCGCGCACGGGGGCGCCGCCGGCCGGGTCGACCTCGGCGGCGTCGAGCAGCGCCAGCACCCGGCGCCGCTCGCTCGCGAGCAGTCCGTCCACGCGGGTCAGCAGGTCCTCGCGCGCGCGGGCCGCGAGGGTGCGCACGGCCTGGTCGCCGAAGACGGCCTCGAGCAGCTTCTGGCCGACGACGGCCGTGCCGGCGCCGACGCCGACCTCCGCACCCGTCGGGATGAACGCGGTGCTGGCGAACACGATGACCATGAGGACGACGCCGAGCGCGTTCACGCCGAACGAGATGATGCGCGCCTGGCTCTTCTTCGAGGCGCCCTGCTCGCGCACCAGCTCGAGGACGAAGCCCTGCCAGTCGCGCACGAGCCGCTCGAGCCGCGGGTCGAAGTCCGCTGCGAGCTGGCCCAGGTCGTCGTCCGAGCGCTCCAGCAGCGACCGTCCGGCCGGGGTCGCGCGCCACGAGCGCACCGCGCGCGAGGCGGCGTCCTCGGCCTGGGCGCGCACCAGCGCGGCGACGCCGGAGTGCAGCGCCTCCCCCAGCGGCTCGGCGGGCGCCGGTCGTCCGGTCACCACCGAGACGATCCGGTCGCGCAGGCGGCCGACGGCCGACTCGAGGCCGCGGAAGAACTCGCCGGTGCCGACGAACTCCTGCCAGCGCGCGAGCACCTCTCCGCGCAGCAGCGACCCGTCGGTGAGTCCCTGCTCGAGCCGGCGGTCGGCGTCGGCGTAGGCGGTGTCGACGGCCTCGACCAGCTCGGACGCCGTCCGCGCCTGCTCGTCGGCCCCGTCGGCCACGACGGGCAGCCGCCGGTCGAGCGACTCCAGCGCGCCGGCCAGGGTGCGGCGCACGACCACCTGGCGCGCGCGGCTGCTGGTGGCCAGGCCGTGCAGCCACGACCGCAGCGGCCCTACCTGGTCGTCGGGCAGCAGCCCCTCGTCGGTGAGGCCCGCGCTCTCGGCGACGGTGAACAGCGGGGCACCCGCGAGCCCGTTGTCGCTCAGCATCTGCGCCAGGTGCGTGCGCACCTCGCCCATCGCCTCGGGCGGGACCCGGTCGAGGACGACGGCCACCGACGTGCCGCGGTCGACGGCCGTGCGCACCAGGTCCCACGGCACGGCGTCGGCGTACCGGGCCGCGGTGGTCACGAACACCCACAGGTCGCCCGCCGCCAGCAGCTGGGTGGCCAGCTCGCGGTTGGTGTCGACGACCGAGTCGATGTCGGGGGCGTCGAGCAGCGCCAGCCCGGGCGGCAGCGCCTCGCTGGCCTCGAGCCGGACGCTGGTGATCTTGCGGTCGGTGTCCTCGCGCGAGGGCTCCGGGTCGTCGCCGGTGAGCCGCGCCAGGTGCGGCAGCACGCGGTCGGAGTCGAACGCCCCGGCGTCGTCCGGGTGGTGCACCAGCACCGGCGAGCGCGTGGTCGGCCGCAGCACTCCGGAGCGGCTCACCCGCGCGCCGAGCAGCGAGTTGACCAGGGTCGACTTGCCGGCGCCGGTCGACCCGCCGACGACGGCGAGCAGTGGGGCGTCGAGCCGCCGGAGGCGCGGCAGCAGGTAGTCGTCGAGCTGGTCGAGGACGCTCGCGCGCTCGGCGCGGGCCGGTGCGGACGTCGCCGTCTCGAGCGGCAGCCGCACCGCCGCGAGGCGCTCGCGCAGGGACGCGAGGGCAGCGAGCAGCGGGGCCGTCGAGCCCTCGACCTGCTCCGTCCGCGCGTCCACGGCACTCATCCTGTCGCGCCCTGCATCGCCTCGCCCACTCGGCTCGCCGTCAGGCGCCCGCGGGGGGACGCCCGTCCAGCAGCGGTCGCGACGGGTCGAACGTCCCCTCCCGACCGTGCGCGCGCTGCCACGCGAGGCCGCTCAGCGCCTCCAGGACGACGCGGTTCGCGAGCGCCGCGGTGATGTCGGCGTGGTCGTAGGGCGGTGACACCTCGACGACGTCGACCCCCGCGACGGGCATCCGCATGCAGAGCCGGCGCACGGCGTCGAGCAGCTGGCGCGCGCTGAGCCCGCCCGGCTCGGGCGTGCCCGTCCCGGGGGCGTGGCCGGGGTCGCAGACGTCGATGTCGACGGACACGAAGACGGCGTCGCAGTCGTCGAGCGCGATCTCGCAGGCCTCGTCGAGGACGGCGTCGAGCCCGCGCTGCACGATCTCGGTCATCTCGAACGAGCGCATGCCCTGCGCCGCCATCCAGTCCAGCGTCTCCGGCCCGGGCCAGTAGCCGCGCAGCCCCACCTGGAGGAACCGGTCGCCGCGCAGCGCGCCCGACTCGATCAGCCGGCGCATCGGCTGGCCGTGCCCCCACAGCGAGCCGAACTCGGTGTCGCCGGTGTCGGCGTGGGCGTCGAAGTGGATCATCGAGACCCGGCCCTGGCCGTGGTGGTTCGCGACCCCCCGCGCGTCGGCGTACGCGATCGAGTGGTCGCCGCCGAGCACCAGCGGGACGGCGCCGGCGCGGGCGACCTCGGTCACGGCGTCCTCGAGCGCCTGCAGGCTGCGCTCGATGTGCCCGGGCGGCATCTCCACGTCGCCGGCGTCGCGGACGTCGAGGTCGCGCAGCGCGTCGACCCGCAGGGCCAGGCTCGGGCGCGAGCCGTCGTGGCCGAGGTAGTCGGTCGAGCGGATCGCCTGCGGCCCGAACCGGGTGCCCGGACGGTGCGACGTCCCGCCGTCGAACGGCGCGCCCACGACGACGACGTCGGCGCCCTCGTAGGTCGACGGGGCGCCGAGCGTGCACCGCGGCACGCCGAGGAACGTGACGTCGGGCCCGAACATGGCGCCGTACCTGGTGGGCGTCGGGGGCGGCTGGTCCATGGCCGCAGTATGCCGACCGAGGGGGTGCGACAGGATGGGTGCGACCGGTCGGACCGACGGACGCAGGGGGCAGTCGCGTGGTGCACGAGCTGAGCAGGGGCGGGAACATCGGGCTGGCGCAGGCCGGTCTCGGGCAGGGGCCGGTGGTGGTCACGCTCACCTGGGCACCCGCCGCGGGGCTCGACGCCGACCTGTCGGCGTTCCTCGTCGGCGAGAACGGTCGGGTCCGCTCGGACGCCGACTTCGTCTTCTACAACCAGCCCGCGGGCGCCGGCGGCGCCGTGCGGCACCTCGGCAAGGGCCAGGACGCCGGACGCACCGTCGACCGTGTCCAGGTCGACGTCGCGGCGCTGCCCGCCGACGTCGACAAGGTCGTGATCGGTGCCTCCCTCGACGGCGCCGGCACGTTCTCGGCGCTGGCCGGTCTGGCGGTCGAGGTGGGCGCCCCGGGTGCGCCCGCGGCCGTGCGGTGCCCGATGAGCGCGACCGTCGAGACGGCGCTGGTCTTCGCCGAGGTGTACCGCCGCGGCGGCGAGTGGAAGCTGCGCGCCGTGGGCCAGGGCTACGACACCGGCCTGGCCGGCATGGCGCGCGACGTGGGCGTCGACGTCGACGAGCCGGCTGCCGCAGCCGCTCCCCCGGCGCCCGCGGCCCCGGCCGCTCCCCCGGCGGCGCCGATGAGCCTGGAGAAGCAGCGACTCGTCCGGCTCGAGAAGGACCTCGAGCGCGACCCGGCGCTGCTGAGCCTGGTGAAGACCGCGGGCGTGAGCCTGACCAAGCGCGGGCTCGGCGAGCACACGGCCCGGGTGGCGCTCGTGCTCGACATCTCGGCGTCGATGCGTCGGCTCTACGACAAGGGCGCGGTGCAGCGGCTCGCCGAGCGCGTCCTGTCGCTCGGCCTGCGCTTCGACGACGACGGCGAGGTCGACGTCTTCCTGTTCGGTGCCCAGGCGCACCACCTGCCGCAGGGGCTCGGGCTGAAGGGCTACCAGCAGTTCGTCGACCGGGTGCTGCGCGAGTACCCGCTCGAGTACGGCACGCAGTACGGCGCGGCGATCTCGAGCCTGCGGCGGCACTACTTCGGCTCGGCCGGCCACCGGTCGGCCCCCCACCGCGAGCAGGTGCCGGTGTACGCGATGTTCGTCACCGACGGCGCCCCCGGCGACCGCCGCGGCGCCGAGGAGCAGGTGACCGCCGCGTCGTTCGAGCCGCTGTTCTTCCAGTTCATGGGCATCGGCAAGGCGTCGTCGTTCGCGTTCCTGCAGAACCTCGACGACCTGCAGGGCCGCTTCACCGACAACGCCGACTTCTTCTCGGTGACGCCGGACGAGCTGCTCGGCACGAACCCGATCCCGGACGACGCGCTGTTCGAGCGGATGATGACGGAGTACCCGGACTGGTTGCAGCGCGCGCGTTCCGCGGGCCTGCTGGGCTGACGCGGTGGCGACCCTCGTCCTGCTGAACGGCGCTCCCGGCGTCGGCAAGTCGACGGTCGCGACGCTGCTCGAGCGCGACCTCGGCCTCGTCGTCGTCGACCCGGACGGCCTGCGCGACCGGTGGCCGGACGCCGGAGCCGCTCGCGCGCAGGCGTTCTCGGTGATCGCCGCCACGCTGGCGGGCGGGCACGACGTGGTCGTGCCGCAGCTGGTGGCCAGGCCTGCCCAGCTGGCCGGCGGGTTCGAGCTCGTGGCCCGGGCCGCGGGGGCGGGTTTCCGGCACGTGCTGCTGGTGCACGACGGCGACGACCCGGTGGGCCGGTCGGTGCGCGGCGCCGCGGCCGCGACCGGCCCCGCCCGCGCCGACCTCGACGACGACCGGGTGCGCTCCTACCTGGCCGGGCTCGACGAGGTGCGCGCCGGCCGTCCGGACGCGCTCGTCGTCGCCAGCACCGAGGGCGACCCGGACGCGACGGCCGCCGCCGTCACCCGGGCGCTGGCGGACGGGGTCGCGGGCGGGGCCTAGACGGCGAGCTCGCCGAGCAGGACGAACGACACCAGCCAGTGGGTGGCCATGAAGTCGTCGCCGGTGACGGCCGGCAGCGCCCACGCCACCTGCGCGTCCGCCGCCGCGAGCACCCGCTCCTCGCGGTCGCCGAGGTGGGGGGCGAGCCCGCGCAGCTGCCACGCGCGGGAGAGGGCGAGGCCGACCAGGTGCCCCATCCGCCCGTCCGTCGGGTCGAGGACGACCGGGGGCTCGAGCAGGTGGTCGCCCTCGGCGCCCAGGTCCGGCGCGAACGCGGCCAGCCACGGACCCACCCGGTCGCGGGGCAGCACGCGGCGCAGCAGGTCGGCCTCGGTGAGCGTGGGTGACAGGAAGTCCTCGCCGCTGGGCTCGAACGTCGCGGCGTGGCCGACGTCGGCGGCGAACCAGTGCAGGGCGCGCTCGCGCACGGCCGCGACGACGTCGTCCCGGCCGAGCACGGTGCAGCCCCGGTCGAGCAGCGTCAGCGCGAACGCGGTGCTGGAGTGGACGCCGTGACGCACGGGTCGGCTCAGCCGCGGGAGCCAGTCGAGCACCAGGTCGGCGACCGCGTCCGCGAGCGGCTCGGTGGCCGCGGCCCAGCGCCCGGCGGCCGGGTGCGCCGACGACGCGCACGCCGCCGCGAGCAGCACCACCCACGCCCACCCGTAGGGCCGCTCGAACGACGGGTGGGCGCGCAGGTACGCGGTCTCGACGGCGCACGGTCCCGGCGCGAGCCGCCCGTCCAGCTCGGCGACCAGCTCCTCGGCCACCTCGCCCGCGACGCCTGCCTCCAGCAGCCGCACGGCCGACCACTGCACGTGCACCGAGGAGTGCCAGTCGAAGCTGCCGTGGAAGGCCGGGTGAAGGACGTGCGGCGGGGCGCCGACGTCGGCCGGTCCGGTCGAGACGTGCTGCGCCGCGTAGGGGTACGGCGTCCGCAGGACCCGCAGCACGGTCTCGGCGAACGCGGGGCCGTGGTCGCTCAGCACGTGCGCAGTATGGCGTCCTCCCTGGGCCGGCCGGGGTCGTCGACCGGCGCCGGGTCCGGGACGGGGGCCGGCGGCCTCGGCGTGCCGAGCAGCACGCCGCCGACGATGACGACGCCGGCGACCAGCTCGACCGCGCTGGGGCGCTCGCCCAGCACCAGCGCCGCCAGCCCCATCCCGACGACCGGCACGAGCAGCGACCACGGCGCCACCACCCCGGCCGGGTGGCGGCGCATCAGCGCGGTCCAGATGCCGCTGCCCAGCACGGTGCCCAGCAGCACGATGTAGGCCAGCGCCAGCAGGCCCGGCACGCCCTGCGGCGTCACCGCGGCGCGCAGGGCGTCCCAACCCGCGTCCGGGCCCTCGACGACCCAGGAGGCGACCAGCAGCGGCACCGGCGGCACGACCGACATCCACAGCGTCAGGTGCAGCGGGTTCGGCGGCGCCGCGAGCCGGCTGCTGAGGTTGCCCAGCGCCCAGCCGAGCGCGCCGGCGAGGGTGAGCAGCACCGGGACCAGCGCCGCCGTCTGCGCCCGCGCCACCGCGATCGCGGCCAGGCCCAGCACCGCCAGCGCGATGCCGATCGCCTGCCGGCGCCCGATCCGCTCGCGCAGCAGCACCGCGCCGAGGACGACGGTGAACGGCGCCGACGCCTGCAGCACCAGGGACGCGAGCCCGGTCGGCATGCCGACGTCCATCGCGACGAACAGGAACAGGAACTGCAGGGTGCCGAACCCGAGGCCGTAGCCGAGCAGCCAGCGCAGGCGCACCTGGGGCGGCGGCACGAGCAGCACGGTCGGCAGCGCGATCACTGCGAACCGCAGGGCGGCGAGGAACAGCGGCGGGAAGTGCTCGAGGCCGACGTGGATCGCCAGGAAGTTGGCGCCCCACAGCACGGCGACGAGGGCGGCGAGGGCGCGGTCGCGGGCGGGCACCCGTCCAGCGTGGGGCGCCCGAACCCGGAAGACCAGCAACTGCTTCTTCACCGACTCTGTAGCCTGGCTGCATGGACGTCGGGCGCCTGCGCGTGCTGCGCGAGCTGGCCGACCGCGGCACCGTCACCGCCGTCGCCGCCGCGCTGTCGTACACGCCCTCGGCCGTCTCGCAGCAGCTGCGCGCGCTCGCCGCCGAGGTCGGGGTGCCTCTGACCGAGCCGGCCGGGCGCGGGCTGCGGCTGACGGCGGCCGGGCAGGCGCTGGTCGAAGAGGCCGAGGCCGTCCACGTCGCGCTCGCGCGGGCCCAGGCCGCGGTCGACGGGCTGCGGAGCCTGCCGAGCGGCGAGGTGCGGCTCGCGCTGTTCCCCTCCGGCGCGCGCATGCTGCTCGCCGGGCTGCTGCGGCGGATGACGGCCGTGCCGGACGTCGTGCTGCGCTGCCGAGACGTCGACATGACCCCCGGCGAGGTGCCCGCGCTGGCCGCCGACCACGACGTCGTCGTGACGCACCGCGACGAGCGCACGGCGCCGGCACCGGCGTCGCGGTTCACGGTCGTGCCGCTGCTGCGCGAGCCGCTCGACGTGGTGCTGCCGCCCCGTCACCGCCTCGCCGGACGACGGCGGCTGCGGCTCGACGAGCTCGCCGACGAGCCGTGGATCGGCGTCGACGTCGGCTTCCCGGTCGACGACGTGCTGCGCACCATCGCCGTGCAGACCGGCACCAGCCCGCGCATCGTCCAGCGCATCAACGACTTCTCGGTCACCGAGGAGCTCGTGGCCGCCGGGGTCGGCATCGCGCTGCTGCCCCGGTACTCGACCGACGACCGGGGCGGACGGCGGCTCGCCCGGCGTCCGGTCGTCGGCGTCCGTGCTGCGCGGGTGGTCGAGGCGGTGCTGCGGACGAGCACGGCGCAGCGTCCGGCGGTGCGGACGGTGGTGGAGGCGCTGCAGGCGGAGGCCGACGCCGTCGTGCGCGACGGACGCGCCTGACGACCGCCCCTCGCCCACGCGACGGTGCGGCGGGCAGGATGTGGGCCACGGCCCGACGGCGGGCCGCCCGAGCAGGGAGGCGCGCGTGCAGGATCTGTCCCCCCGTCCCGGCGACCTCGAGCCGATCGAGACCGCCTCCCGCGACGAGATCTCGGCACTGCAGCTCGAGCGGCTGCAGTGGTCGGTGCGGCACGCCTACGAGCACGTCCCGCACTACCGCCGGTCCTTCGACGCCGCAGGCGTGCACCCGGACGACGTCCGCGAGCTGGCGGACCTCGCGCGGTTCCCGTTCACCACCAAGCAGGACCTGCGCGACAGCTACCCGTTCGGCATGTTCGCCGTCCCGCGCGAGCAGGTCTCGCGGATCCACGCCTCGTCCGGGACGACCGGCAAGGCGACCGTCGTCGGGTACACCGCCGACGACGTGCGCACCTGGGCCTCGGTGGTGGCCAGGTCGCTGCGCGCGGCAGGCGTCCGGCCGGGCGACGTCGTGCACGTGGCCTACGGGTACGGCCTGTTCACCGGCGGCCTCGGCGCCCACTACGGCGCGGAGGCGCTGGGATGCACCGTCGTCCCCGTGTCGGGCGGCATGACCGAGCGGCAGGTGACGTTGCTCCAGGACTTCGGCGCCGACGCGATCATGGTGACGCCGTCGTACATGCTCGCGATCGCCGACGAGATGGACCGGCAGGGAGTCGATCCCGCGTCCACCCGCCTCAAGGTCGGCGTCTTCGGCGCCGAGCCGTGGACCGACGCGATGCGGCGCGAGATCGAGCAGCGCCTCGACATGCACGCCGTCGACATCTACGGCCTGTCCGAGGTGATGGGGCCGGGCGTGGCGAGCGAGTGCGTCGAGACCAAGGACGGCCTGCACGTCTGGGAGGACCACTTCTACCCGGAGGTGGTCGACCCGATCACCGACGAGGTGCTGCCCGACGGCGAGGAGGGCGAGCTGGTCTTCACCTCGCTGACCAAGCAGGCGATGCCCGTGATCCGTTACCGCACACGGGATCTCACGCGGCTGCTCCCCGGCACGGCGCGCAGCATGCGGCGGATCGAGAAGATCACCGGGCGCAGCGACGACATGATGATCGTGCGCGGCGTGAACGTCTTCCCGACCCAGATCGAGGAGGTGCTGCTGCGCCTGCCCGCGCTGTCGCCGCACTTCCAGTGCGTGCTCACCCGCGAGGGCCGGATGGACGACCTCACCGTCGCGGTCGAGCGGCGCGCCGACGCCTCGGCGGACGACGGCGTCGTCGCCGGGCGCGAGCTCGCCACCCTGGTCAAGGAGCTGGTCGGAGTCAGCGTCCGGGTCGACGTGAGGGACCAGGGCACGATCGAGAGGTCGGTGGGCAAGATGCGCCGCATCGTCGACGAGAGGCCGCGGTCGTGAGCGACGCGACGGTCGCGGTCGCACCGCGCGGCGTCCCGCCCTGGTCACCCGGACGCGTGCTGGTCGCGGTGCTCGGCCTGGCCCTGCTGCTGCCGGTCGGGCTGTTCTACCTGGCGAGCGGGCTCGTGGTGCCGCTGCCGTGGCTCGTCGTGCTCTGGGCGGTCTACCTGGTGGCGGTGGCGGCGACGGTGGTGCTGGTGCGCCGGCACAGCTGGTGGGCGCCGCTGCCCGCCGTGCTGGCGGCGGGGATCTGGTGGCTGACCGTCACCCTCGGCGAGCGCCTCGGCGGCTGGACGGCCTGAGCAGCTGCACCGACCCCAGCGGCACGAAGCCGGCGCGCAGGGCGGCCCGCAGGCTCGCGGTGTTGCCCGGTGCGACGGACGCGAGCACGTCCTCGCCGGCGAGGGCCGCCGCCCGGGCGGCCACGAACAGCGAGGTGCCCCGGCCCGATCCGCGCTCGCCGGGGTCGAGCTCGACGCTGACCTCGGTCAGGCCACCCAGGCCGCGCGCGAGCGTGACCAGGCTGCTGCCGCCTTCCGGTCGACCGAGCACCCGCACGTCGTCGCGCACCTCGCGGGCGTGCCGGGCGCGCGGGTGGTCGACCAGGTCCGGGCGCGGGACGAGGTCGGCGCCACCGCCCGTCCCGCGCGCGTGCAGGACGACGTCGAGGCTGTCGACCCAGCCGTCCTCGCCGGCGAGCGCGAGCAGGACGCGGGGGTGGTGGGCGCCGCCGAACCCGTCCGGCGCGAGGCCGTCCAGCACCGCGTCGTCGACGTCGTCGGCGACGGCCAGGACGGCGTGGCCGGTGAACGCCAGCACGGCCTCGACACCGTCGCGCCAGGGCGGCACCCGCGTCCAGCCGCCGTCGGCGGGCAGGTGGTGTCCGGCGGCGGCGTCGCGCAGCACCTGCGCGAGGGGGTGGGCGCTCACGCGAGCTCCACCGCGACGGCCGCCAGGCCGAGGAGCGCGATGCTGGCCGCGGTCGAGGGGGCGGGTCCGAGCAGCCCACCGGGTCGGGCGGGGACGGCGCGGACCCGGACCAGCACCGTGGCCGACACCAGCACCGCGAGCACCGCCGCGACGACGCCGCCGACGGCACCGCGGACGACCGCCAGCCGGAGCACCGCGACCGCGGCGACCACCACCGCCAGACCCGTGCGCTGCCAGGCGAGGGCGGTGCGCTCGACGGCCGCGCCGTCGTCCGCGGTGCTCACCAGGGCAGGCCGAGGACGACGCCGGCCGCCGCCACCAGCACGACGGCGAGCACCAGCGCCGGACCGAGCAGCGGTGAGGGCAGCGGGAGCCGCAGCCGCAGGGCGCGCTCCACGCGGGCCCAGCGGACGTACGCCGTGACGGCGCTGGCCGCCCCGACGACGCTCGAGGAGACGGCCACCGCCGTCAGCAGCCCCGGGCGCAGGTCGGCGACGTCGGCCAGCGTGGCGGCGGCGATGCCGGCCGCGACGAAGGCGAGCGAGGTGCGCAGCCAGGCCAGCAGCGTGCGCTCGTTCGCCATCGAGAACCGGGGATCGGGGTCCTCGCCGCGCCCGTACACCGCGCGCGGGAACCGCGTCGGCTCGTCCACCGGCGCAGCGTATCGACCGGTGCCCGCAGCACCCTCGTTCGCTACCGTGGCCGCGCCGCCCCCGTAGCTCAATGGATAGAGCACCGGCCTTCTAATCCGTAGGTTGCAGGTTCGAGTCCTGCCGGGGGCACGTGAATGCTGAGCGACCACCGGACTTCTCATCCGACGGTTGCAGGTTCGAGTCCTGCCGGGGGCACATGAACTGGGACGGGTGGCAGACCGGGCTGGTCGAGGAGCTGCGCACCCTCGACGACGGCGGGTTCCTCAACACCTGGGGGCCGTCGACCGAGGTCGAGGGTCGGGGCCTGCTCGGCCGGCTGCAGGGTCGGCGCCCGTGGGCGCCGGGCGTGAACGTGCTGCGGCTCGGCGACCACCTCCTGGTCGTCAGCTGCACCCCGAGCAGGCACGAGCCGCAGTGGCTCGACGCCGCTCGCGCCCGTCTGCGCGGGGCGGGCTGGACCCCGCAGCCGGAGCACGTCGAGCCGTCCGACGAGCTCGTGCGGTACGAGCCGATCACGCGCCCCGAGTCGGTGGCCGCGCTGGCGGCCCGCACCTACCCGCTGCTGCGCGTACCGACGCCCGACCTGGTGCAGACCGAGGTCGTCCCCCGCGGCTGAGCTACGGGACGTCGGCGACGGCCGCCCACGCGACCGCAGCCACGGTCACCGGACCGTCCCCGAGCTCGGCCCGGCACGCCTCCCGCACGCGGTCCCGCTCTGCGACTGCCAGACCAGCGCAGTGGGCACCGGCCGGCCCGACACCGAGGGTGAACGGCTCCCACCAGCCGGCGAAGTCTGCCGTCACCACCTCGCTCGTCAGCTCGGCGGTGCGCACGTCGGTCAGGCCCGTGCCGGTCAGCAGGTCGGTCAGGTGCTCCACGCGCCCGCCGGTGAAGGCGCTCTCGTCGGGGACGTCACCGAGCACCCTGGCGCCGCGCCAGTACGGGCTGATCGGCGCCCGACCACCGGCGTAGTCCCAGCTGCACAGCACCACCCGCCCGCCCGGACGCGTCACGCGGGCCATCTCGGCCACGCCCCGGGCGGGGTCGGCCATGAACGCGACGACCAGCTGCGCCAGGGCGACGTCGAACGCGTCGTCCCGGAACGGCAGGTCCTCGGCACCGGACCGGTGCACGTCCACACCGGGGTACCGCCCCGCGAGGGCCGCGGTGAACGGCTCGGAGGGGTCGACGGCGGCGACGCGGTCGGCACCGAGCCGGCGCACGAGCTCACCCGTCAGCGCCCCGGGTCCGGCACCGACGTCGAGCGCGCGGTCGCCGCCGCGGACGGCGGCGACGTCGCACAGCGGTGAGGACAGCTGCACCGAGAACCGACCCATGAAGCGGTCGTAGGCCTGCGCGGCGACGTCGAACACCTCGCGACGCTACGACTCGGCGGGTTCCTGCCGGTAGGGACGCCGGGGCAGCATCAGCGCGCGACGGCCGGCAGGAACCCCGAGCGCAGCTGCCACATGGTCTGCAGCATGTCCATCTCGGACTGCTGCGCGTCCGGCGGTGCGGCGCCGTGCTCCATCCGCTCGCGCAGGAACGCGAGCTCGCTGGCGACGGCCTGGAAGTCGCGCATCGCGCCCCGTCCGGACGTCCCGGCGGTGCGTCGGGCCCAGTCGCGCGCCTGCCGGCGGGCGCCCGACGTCGACAGCATCGTGTGCTCGGCCGGGGTGAGCCACCCGGTGGCCACGTAGGTGCGCAGGTGCTGGGCGATCAGGCGCGCCTCGCGCCGGCGGGCGAGCACCGCGAAGGTCACGAACACCGCGAAGATCGGCACCTGCACCAGGACGTAGCCGACGAAGAAGTTGGTGAGCGACAGGTAGTTCCACAGCGCGTGCAGGCCGATGCCGACGACCAGGCCGAGCAGCGGCCAGCCGACCCGCGCGAGCGGGTTGCGGGCCCGCACCGCGAGACCCACGCCGACGCCGAACGCCGCCGTGAACATCGGGTGGGCGAACGGGCCCATCACGCCGCGGCCGATGAAGGTGGCGATGGCACCGGGCACGCCGCCGTCGAGGAAGGCTCCGCCCAGGTAGAGGATGTTCTCGACGAACGCGAAGCCCAGCCCGGCCATGCCGGCGTAGACGATGCCGTCGATGACGCCGTCGAACTCGCGGCGACGGATCAGCAGCACCCCCACCACCGCCAGCCCCTTCGCGATCTCCTCGACCACCGGCGCGACCACGACCGCGCTCTCGGCGTCGGTGGCGCCCGTGACGGCGGCGGCCCCCAGGCTGAAGAACAGCGAGATCACGACCGCGGCCGTCCCGCCCCAGACCGCGCTGAACAGCAGCAGCGACCACGGCTCGGCCTCGAGCCGGTCGAGCCACAGCAGCGAGGCGGCCACCGGGTACACCGGCAGCAGCGCGAGCAGCAGCCCGACCGCGGCGCCCACCGGACCGGTGCTCAGCCCGATCACCACGAGGGTGATGAGGGCGCACAGACCCAGCACGAAGGCCACGGTCACCCACAGCGCGGCCCCCTCGGCCCCCGGACGACGCGGCTGCACCGCGTGCGACGGCGCCGGCGGCTGGTGGCCGGGGTAGTGCGCGGGGTGGGCGGCGCCGGGGAACGACATGGGCGGCAGCGTAGTGCGGTGCGCCTGCGTGTCCGTCGCGCCGTCCACGCCCGGCCCGCCTAGGCTCCGACCACGCGCGGCACGGGGTCCGGCTCGGCGGTTCCCACGGGATGCGTTGGGCGACAAGGGGTCGACGTGGGACGACACGCGGGGACGGGTCCGCCGTCCGGCCCGACGACGTCGTCCGTCGAGCTCCTCGGGTGGGCGGTGTTCTGCGCGCTGCTGGTCGTGGGCGTGCTGCTGTGGGCAGGTGTGGAGTGGGGCGTGGTCGTCGGCGTCGGCGTCGTCGTGCTGCTCGCGCTGGGGTCGGTCGCGGCCGCGGCGCGGTTCGGACCCGGCTCGCGCAGCCGGCGCCCGCCGCCCGGCCCCCCGGACCCGCCGCGCGTACCCTGACGCCCGTGCCCGACGCCACCACACCGCCCGAGGACGCCTCGACCGCGATCGGGACGGCGCCCACCGCCGCCCCGTCCGCGCGCACCGGCGACCCGTCCGCCGACCGCATCGTCTGGATCGACTGCGAGATGACCGGGCTCGACCTGGTGCACGACGCGCTCGTCGAGGTGGCCGCGCTCGTGACCGACTCCCAGCTCGAGATCCTCGGCGAGGGTGTCGACCTCGTCATCCGGCCGCCGGACGCCGCCCTGGCCCAGATGAACGAGGTGGTGCGCACGATGCACACCACGTCCGGCCTGCTGGACGAGCTCGCCGAGGGCACCACGCTGGCCGACGCCGAGGAGCAGGTGCTCGCCTACGTGCGCGAGTGGGCGCCGACCCCGAACAAGGCGCCGCTGGCGGGCAACAGCGTCGGTACCGACCGCGGCTTCCTCGCGCGCGACCTGCCCGGGCTCGACGCGCACCTGCACTACCGGATCATCGACGTCTCGAGCATCAAGGAGCTCGCGCGGCGCTGGTTCCCCCGCGCCTACTTCCACTCGCCCAAGAAGGCCGGCGGCCACCGCGCCCTCGCCGACATCCGGGAGAGCATCGCCGAGCTGCGGTACTACCGCGAGGCCGTCTTCGTCCCCGAGCCCGGGCCCGACACCCCGACGGTCAAGCAGATCAGCGCGCGCCACACGCTGTCCTGACCGCCGGCCCGGATCGCGTTCCCGACCACTGCACCGGGGCGGCTACACTTTCCCGGTGCCGTGGCGCTCGCGCCCGGCCGTGGTGGGTGTAGCTCAGCTGGTAGAGCGCCGCGTTGTGGTCGCGGATGTCGCGGGTTCAAGTCCCGTCACTCACCCCACGCCGAGGCCCCCGGCCGCGCACGCGGACGGGGGCCTCGTCCGCCCCCGGCCGCGACGGGCGGTGGTCACTCCTCGCCGCCGAACAGGCCTCCGTCCAGGAGCCAGTGGTAGCGCAGGCGCAGGGCGCGCTCGGTCGACGCGAGCACCGAAACCACCACGAGCACGGTGTTGACCGGGGCCGACAGGTCGACCGGCGAGGTGAAGGTGCCGACGCGCTCGGCGACCGGCGGGATCTCGCTCACCTGCTCGACCAGCTGCGGCACGCCCAGGAGCCCGGCGACCACGAGCACGAGCAGCGACACCAGACCCACCGTCCGGCTCGCGGCGGGGTGGTCGAGGTCGAAGCGCGCGCGCCGGCCCTCCGCCGACCGCGGGTCGGGCACCAGCTGCTGCTGGGTCCCGTCCGGGCGGACCAGGTGGCAGCGCCTGAGGCCAAAAATGCTCGCCTCGACCTCGATCGTGCCACCGGGCACCGGGAACGCGGCCGGCACCCGGGAGGCGGCCTCGTTCACCCCGTCGCGGTACAGCCGCGCCACGACCTCGCCGTCCGAGTCGCCCCAGAGCCGGACGTCGACCGACCAGGTGCGCAGCGGCCCGCCCTCGTCGGGCAGGCGCACGTGCAGCAGGGCGCGCGAGAGCGGCTGCCACCACCGGTAGGGCTGCAGCGGGTGGCCGTCGCCGGGCCGGAGCCGTCGGGCAGCACGTCGTCGGTCTCGGTCGGAGCGCACCCGCCGACCCCATCACGAGCGTCCGGACGGGCGCGAGGCGGTTCGTGCGCTTGCGCCCCGGTCGCACCCCGCCGGTGCATACTGTGCGGACGACGCCCGAGGGGGACAGGACTCGGGGGCCAGGAGGAGACATGGACGAGAACGCGCAGTCCGGCGAGCCGGACGCGACCGACGACGGCGACAAGCGGGTCATGGGCCTGCTGTCCGAGCACGTGCCGCTCAGCCTCCTGGTCGACCTGGCCGACCCGAAGGGTCCGGACTCCGACGAGATCCTCAAGCAGGAGGGCCTGCCGGACGACGCGTGGTGGGTCCAGGAGGGCGTCGACCTCACCGCCGCCGACGAGAGGCCGGCCGACGACCAGCCCGCCGACGACCAGCCTGCCGAGGACGACACCGACCGGGCCTGACCCGATCCGATTTCTCGGGGCCCGGTGGCCGCTGCTACCGTTCTTCCTCGATGCCCCGGCTCGCCGGGAGCACGCGCCATTAGCTCAATTGGCAGAGCAGCTGACTCTTAATCAGCGGGTTCGGGGTTCGAGTCCCTGATGGCGCACCACTTACGACAGACCCCCGTCCGACCCCCGTCGGCGGGGGTCTCGTCGTATCTGCCGCCACCCTCCGCGTCTCATCATCCGGACGGCATCGTCACACGATCTCAATGTTCCCGTTGACCGTGCCGAAGGGGTAAGAGGAAGCCGAACCTGGAGGCGAGACCATGACCAGCAAGGACGTCGCGAGCGACTGCGCGGCGGCGATGCACGGCGTGTGCGCAGGGACGGTGCCCTCGTGGGACGCCCCCGTCGCCACCCACGCGTGCCAGTGCCCGTGCCACGCGCTGGCGCAGGTCGAGCGGGCGCTGCCGGTGCCGCGCCAGCTCGGCGAGAGCGCCCGCTGGGCCGTCCGCACCGCCTGACCGCACCGCTGCACCACCCCGCGCACCGCGCGGTGACCTCGCACACGCCACGGCGTGTGCGACGTGACCACCAGGTGCGCGACGTGGGCCGCGCGCGCTACCGCCGGCGCAGCCGCAGCGGCATCCCGCCCCGCGGCCGCACCGTGACCAGCGCGTCCGGCTCGGGCATCGGCTCGCCGGGTCGCACCGGCGCCACGTCGACGTCGCGCAGCCAGCGGGCGAGCAGCAGCACCGACTCGACCAGGGCCAGGTCGCGCCCGATGCACATCCGCGCCCCCGTCCCGAACGGCAGGTAGGCCGGGTCGCGCGCCGGGCCGTCGAAGCGGCCGGGGTCGAACCGGTCCGGGTCGGCGAACGCCTCCGGCCGACGGTGCACGAGCCACGGGCTCACGATCACGATCGCCCCGGACGGGACCGCGACGCCGTCGACGACCGCGTCCCGGGCCGCCCGGCGGCTGAGCGCCCACGCGGGCGGGTAGAGCCGCAGCGCCTCGTCGACCACGGCGCGGGTGCGCACCAGCGACCGCAGGTCGTCCCACCCGGGGTCGCGCTCCCCCAGCACCGCGTCGAGCTCGGCGTGCACCTCGGCCAGCGCCGCCGGGTGGCGGGCCAGCAGCCCGAGCGTCCAGGTGAGCGACGCGGCGACCGTCTCGTGACCCGCGATCACCGTGGTGACGAGCTCGTCGCGCACGCCCTCGGGGTCGATCGCACCGGCGTCCGCGGCCGCGAGCAGCAGGCCCAGCAGGTCGTCCGCCGACTCCCCGGGACGCGCCCGCCGCTCGGCGACCAGCGACGCCGACGAGGCGTCGAGCGCCGCGACCGCACGCCGCAGCCGCGTCCGGCCGGGCGTCGGCAGCCAGGTCGGCAGCGGCGTGCGCACCCGGGCGACGACCTCCTCGAGCGCGCCGAGCACCGCGTGGACGAGGCGCTCGCCGTCGTCGGTGACGTCGGCCCCGAACAGGGTGCGCCCGACCACCTCGAGGGTCGCCTGCAGCAGCGCGGCGTCGACGTCGACGACCCGGTCCCCCGTCGCGGGAGCCAGGGACGCCAGCCGTGCACCCGCGGCGACGGACTCGTCGGCGACGACCGGCAGCCGTCCGTGCGCGAACGCAGGCTGCACGAGCCGGCGGCGGGTGCGCCAGGCGTCCCCGCTGCTGGTGAGCAGACCCGACCCGGTCACCGCGCTGAGCGCGCCGTACTGCGGGGTGTGCTTGGACCAGGCGGCGGCGTCGGCGACGAGCACGTCGCGCGCCCCCTGCGGGGTCGTCGTGAGCAGCACCGGTGTGCGCGGCGTCGGGAACGCCAGCGTCGGGCCCCACCGCGCCACCATCGAGGTGAGGACGGCCAGCGGGTCGCGACGCAGCCCGGGCACGGCCCGCACCATGTCGAGCGGCAGCGGTCCGTCGACCTGCAGGGGCGTGTAGCGAGCGTTGGCCCTGGCCGGTGCGCTCAGAGGTACAGGCCGGTCTGCTCGTCCTCGACCCGGGCGGCGGCGACGGCATGCAGGTCGCGCTCGCGCAGCAGGACGTAGGCCTGGCCGCCGAGCTCGACCTCGCCGCGGTCCTCGGGGTCGAACAGGACGCGGTCGCCGAGCTGCACCTGGCGCACGTGCTGGCCGGCCGCGACGACCGCCCCCCACGCGAGCCGCTTGCCGACGGCCGCGGTCGCGGGGATGACGATGCCGGCGCTGGAGCGCCGCTCGCCCGCCTCGTCCGCGGTCGACACCAGGATGCGGTCGTGCAGCATCCGGATGGGCAGGCGCTCGGTGCGGGACGTCACCCGGCGACGGTACCGCCGTCAGGGACGGCGCCGCCTGCGGCCCCGCAGCAGCACCAGACCGACCACGACGAGCACGGCCGAGCCGGCGGCGGCGAGCCGCTCCACCCGCGGGCTGCCGTCGTCGGCGACCACGGCCGCGCGGGCCTTCTCGCGGGCGGTCTCACTGGTCGTGCGCACCAGCGTCTTCGGGTGCACGCGGGTGGCGAGCTCGTCGACGTCGGCGGCGAGCTTGGCCTGCTTGCGCTCGATCTGCTCGGCGATGACGTCGGCCTCGCTCGAGGGCACGACGTGCGGGGTGTCGTCGCCGGACTGCTGGCTCGCGCTCATGGTCGATGACGCTATCGCGGGCGCGACGGCGGCACGACCGGAGCGACCTCGGGCCCGGGCACCGACAGCGGGTCGAACCCGTACGGCAGCTCGAGCCGGTGCGCCGCCATCAGGTCGGTGTCGGCGAGCAGCTCCCGGGTCGGCCCGTCGGCGACCACGCGACCGGCGTCGAGCAGCACGGCGCGAGGACAGGTCTGCAGCGCGTACGGGAGGTCGTGGGTGACCACGACCTGCGTCGTCGCCAGCGCGAGCAGCACGTCGGCGAGCTCGCGGCGGCTCGCCGGGTCGAGGTTGCTGGTGGGCTCGTCGAGCACCAGCACGTCGGGGTGCGTGGCGAGCACCGTCGCGACGGCGACGCGGCGGCGCTGCCCGAACGACAGGTGGTGCGGCGGCCGGTCGGCCACGTCCGGCAGGCCGACCGTCGCCAGCGCCGCCGCGACCCGCGCCGCGACCTCCTCCGGGGCGAGACCGAGGTTCGCCGGGCCGAACCCGACGTCGTCGCGGACGGTCGGCATGAACAGCTGGTCGTCGGGGTCCTGGAACACCATCCCGACCCGGCGGCGCACCTGCGCGAGGGCGTCGTCGCGCCGGCCGCCGCGGGGGCGCACGGGCACGCCGCCCACGTGCACGGTGCCCGTGCCGTACCCGCCGACCCCGTCGCCGAGCAGGCCGTTGAGGTGGAGCACGAGCGTCGTCTTCCCGGCACCGTTCGGACCGAGCAGCGCGACCCGCTCACCCGCCGCGACGCGCAGGTCGACGCCGAACAGGACCTGCCGGCCGTCCGGGTAGGCGAAGGTGAGCCGCTCGACCTCGATACCCGCGCCGGCGCTCACGACAGCACCACCGCCACCGCCCCGACCGCCCCGGCGGCCAGCGGCACGCCGAGCGCCAGCGCCCAGTCGGCACCGGATGCCCCGCCGCCCGCGAGCGCGGGCAGCCGGCCGGTGTAGCCGCGCGACAGCATCGCGCGGTGCACGCGCTCGCCGCGCTCGTAGCTGCGGACGAACAGGGTGCCGACGCCCGCCGCCTCGATCCGCAGGTGGCCGAGCCGGCCGCCGGTGTAGCCGCGGGCGAGGCGAGCCACCCGCATCCGGTGCAGGTCGTCGGTGACCACGCCGGCGTAGCGCACCATGAAGGAGGCGATCGCGAGCAGGGTGGCGGGCAGGCGCAGCCGCTCCAGGCCGCTGAGCAGGTCGCGGGCCCGGGTGGTCGAGGCCAGCACGATGCCGACGAGCACCCCCGTCGTGGCCTTGAGCAGCAGCACGCCGCCGCCCACCAGCCCCGCGACGGCCAGCGGGACGCCCAGCACGTCGACGCGGGGGCCGGTGGCGACCAGCGGCAGCAGCAGGGCGAAGACCACGAACGGGACCTCGACCACCATCCGGCGCAGGACGGTGCGGCCGGGCAGCCCGGCGCTGCGGGCCAGGGCGAGGACCAGCAGCGGGTAGGCGACCAGCGCGGGCCAGGCGCGAGCGGGTGTGGCGACGACGACGCAGACGAGCAGCACGGCGGCGACGACCTTGGTCTGGGCGGGCAGCCGGTGCAGGACCGAGTCGCCGGGCACGTGCAACCCGTCGACGGCGTGGCCCCCGGCGTGGCCGCCGCTCACCGGGTCGACCGCAGCTGCATCAGGCCCGCGACCCGACGACCTCGCGGTCGGAGGGCACGTCCGGACGACGTCGCGCCAGCAGCGTGAGCAGGCCGATCGCGACGACGGCCGTCACCAGGACGCCGACGACGCCCGCGACCGTGGTGCCCCACGCGGCGTCGACGCCCGCGACCCCGTAGTCGGCCAGCGGGGAGCCGGCGGTGCCGGAGTCGTGGGCCGACCCGAGGAACCCCAGGCTCTCGCCGACGAACTCCAGCCCGTCCGGGTGGGCGGACGCCAGCAGGCTGAGTCCGCCGGCCACGACCAGGGAGGCAGCGGCCAGACCGGCGACGACCTTGCCCGCAGGCCGGCGCACCGGCACCGGTGCGTCGGTGGGGGCGGGGACGGCGACGCCGTCGGCGTCGACCAGCACCAGGTCGGGGCGCAGGTGCCGCGCGAGGTGGACGAGGTCCGGCCGGGTCGCGAGCACCGCGCCGACGACGGCGGTGGTGATGAGCGCCTCGCCGACGCCGATCAGGGTGTGCCAGCCGAGCATCGTGGCGGCCAGGGTGCCGAGCGGGATCGGCACCGCGCCGCCGACGGCGTACAGGCCGACGAACACCAGCGCGGCGGCGGGCACGGAGACCAGCGCGCCCACGAACACGGCGGGCAGCACGCTGCCCGGCCGGCGCGGCAGCACCGCGAGCAGGGCGCGGGCGACGAGGAACCCGACGAGCACCGTCACCACGCCGATCAGGGTGATGTTGGTGCCGGCTGCGGTCAGCCCGCCGTCGGCGAAGAACAGCGCCTGGACGACGAGCACGACGCTCAGGCACAGCACCGCCGTCCACGGCCCGACCAGCGCGGCGGCCAGCATGCCGCCCATCAGGTGCCCGGACGTGCCGGCGCCGACGGGGAAGTTCACCATCTGCACGGCGAAGACGAACACGGCGGTGAGGCCGGCGAGCGGCGCACCGGCCTCGGCGACCTCGTCGCGGCTGCGACGAAGGGCCAGGCCGACCGCACCGGCGGCCACCACGCCCGTGCCGATCGAGGTGGGCAGGTCGAGGAAGCCGTCGGGTACGTGCACGGCCTCATCCTGCACCACAGGTGCAACCCTGTCGCAACAAGGACCGGGACTAGCCTCTGCGGCATGAGCGACTCGACCAGCACCCCCGCCCGGCTGTCCGTCGGCGACGCCGCCCCCGACTTCACCCTGCCGACGTCCGGCGGCGGCAGCTTCACCCTGTCCGAGCACCGCGGCGAGCACGTGATCGTGTACTTCTACCCGGCGGCGATGACCCCGGGCTGCACGACGCAGGCGTGCGACTTCCGCGACAACCTGGCGTCGCTGCAGGCCGCCGGCTACACGGTCGTGGGCGTCTCCCCCGACAGCACGGACAAGCTCGACCGCTTCGTCGAGAAGGAGGCACTCACCTTCCCGCTGGCGGGTGACACCGACAAGGCCGTCATGACCGCCTGGGGCGCGTACGGCGAGAAGAAGAACTACGGCAAGGTCGTCCAGGGCACCATCCGCTCGACCGTCGTGGTCGGCCCGGACGGCACCGTCGAGCACGCGGCGTACAACGTCAAGGCGACGGGCCACGTCGCCAAGCTGCGCCGCGACCTCGGCCTGGACTGAACGCGCTTCGTCGCGCCGCGGTGGTCGCCTACCCTCGGAGGCGCACCTGCGGGAGTGGCGGAACTGGTAGACGCCCTGGACTGAGGATCCAGGGTCGTCAGCTCGTTTCGGACTCTCGCGAGGCGCACGAGCGGGAGTGGCGGAACTGGTAGACGCCCTGGACTTAGGATCCAGTGTCCTCGGACGTGCGGGTTCGAGTCCCGCCTCCCGCACCACCTGACCTGAGACGCACCACGAGGCGCCGACCGGTGAACCGGTCGGCGCCTCGTGGCGTCGGGGCGGTGGACCCGTGGGGATCCCCCTCGTCCGCCCCTGGGCCCGGCCTGCGCGGGGAGCGTGCCGCGTCAGGCCGGAGCAGATCAGCTGGTCGGGGTCAGCACGCCGTCGATGAGGTAGACGGTCGCGTTGGCGGTCTGGACGCCACCGCAGATCACGTTGGCGCCGTTCACGGTCAGCATGTCGGGCTCGCCGGCGACCTCGACGGTGCCGCCCTGGACGGTGGTCTGGGTGCCGATGACCTCCTCGGGCGACAGCTGGCCCGGGACCACGTGGTAGGTCAGGATCGACGTCAGCAGCGGGGCGTCGGTCTTCAGGGTCTCCAGGGTGGCCGGGTCGACCTTGGCGAAGGCCTCGTCGACCGGCGCGAACACGGTGAACTCGTCACCGTTCAGGGTGTCGACCAGGTTGACCCCCGGGTTGTAGGCACCCGAGACGGTGGCCACGAGCGTCTTCAGCAGCGGGTTGTTGCTCGCCGCGGTGGCGACCGGGTCCTGCGCCATGCCGTCGATCGAGCCGCCACCGTCCGGCACGGCGGCCGCGTAGTCGGCGCAACCGGGGCCGACCGGGCCCTCGGCCATGGCGTCCTCGGTCTCGGTCATCGAGCTGTCCGACGACGTCATCGAGTCGCTCGAGGTCATGTCCTCGGAGGGGGTGGTGCCGGCGGTGTCCTCACCGCCGCCGCCACAGGCGGCCAGACCCAGGGAGAGTGCACCAAGGGTGGCGACGAGTGCGATGCGGTTCTTCACGGTGGTTCCTTCCGTCGAGTGTTGCTGTCACGAGGTCTTCGCTCTCGACCACCTCCTTGGATGGGGTTCTGCCGCAATCTGTTTCGATCGTGACCTCGTCGTGACACAAGATGCGCAGCGCTTCCGGTCGTGGTACGTACCCGTGCGGGCATGCAGAACGGCTCCCGCCAGGAGGCGGGAGCCGTTGCGTGCGAACTGTTCTCATCAACCAGGTCAGGTGACGGTCACGTTGACCGAGTGCCAGCCCTCGGAGCCGTTGGGGAACGGGCGGACTCGCTCCTCACTCTGCGCCTCGCCTGCCGTGTCGGCAGCGCGCACGGTGAGGGTGTGGCCGCCGGGCGTGGCGTCCCACTCGAACGACCACTGCCGCCAGGTGTCGAGGTTCGCCTCGTCGGCGAGGGTGGCCTCCTGCCACTCCCCTCCGTCGACGCGCACCTCGACCTTGGCCACACCACGCGTCTGGGCCCACGCCGTGCCGCCCGCGACGGCGCGGCCGGCCGGGATCTTGGCGAACGAGCGCGGCACGTCGATGCGCGACGCGGTCTTGATCGGACCCATCGGGTCCCACTCGCGGTCGGTCCAGTAGGCGGTCTTCTCGGAGAAGCGGGTGACCTCGAGGTCGACGACCCACTTGGTGGCCGAGACGTACCCGTACAGGCCGGGGACGACCATCCGGACGGGGAAGCCGTGCTCCAGCGGGAGGGGCTCGTCGTTCATCCCCACCGCGAGCAGGCTGTCGCGGTCCTCCTCCATGAGCACCTCCAGCGGGGTGCCGGCGGTGAACCCGTCCTGGCTGGTCGACAGCACCATGTCGGCGCCGTCCTGCGGCTTCGCCTCGGCGAGCAGCTCGCGGATCGGCAGGCCGAGCCACTTGGCGTTGCCCACGAGCTCGCCGCCCACCTCGTTGGAGACGCAGGTCAGGGTGAGCCAGGTCTCGACGAGCTCGCGCTCGAGCAGCTCGGCGTAGGTGATCTCGACCTCCTGCTCGACCTCGCCGTGGATGCGCAGCACCCAGGTGTCGGGGTCGATGCGCGGCACGGAGAGCGCGGTGTCGATCCGGTAGAAGTCCTGGTTCGGCGTCACGAACGGGGTCATGCCCTCGAGGTCGACCTGGACGCCGGCGGGCGGCGCCGGGGCGTCCGCAACCGGGTCGGGCAGGTCGAGGTCCTGCCGGGCCGCCTCCACGTTCCGGGCGCTGGCGCCGAGCAGGCGGGCGCCGAGCCCGGCGACCACGGCCAGCCCGGCGGCGACGCCGGTGGCGACGAGGAAGCCCCGGCGTCCGGTGCCCTCACCCTCCGGGGCGGCCGAGGAGCGCAGCCGCGCCAGCAGCTGGTCGAGCGCCACCACCCCGGCCACGGTGCCGACCAGGCTGGGCAGCGGGGCGAGGACTCCGGCGTCGGCCCGCGTCACGGCGGCCGCGACGGCCACCAGGCCGAGCAGCACCACCAGCACGCGCCCGACCCAGGGGCGCCGCAGGGCCAGCACCCCCGCCACCGCGGCGAGCGCGGCGATCACGACGACCATGCCGATCAGCAGCACGAGCTTGTCGTTCGTGCCGAAGTTCTCGATCGCGAAGTCCTTGAGCGGACGCGGCGTGAGGTCGATGAAGGCCGACCCGACGGCCAGCACGGGCGCCGACGTCGGCGACACGACGGCCGCCACCACCTCGGCGACACCGAGCGTGACGCCGCCCGCCACGAGCCCGGCCAGCGCGGCGAGCAGGCTGTGCCGGCGGGTCAGGTGGCGGGGCGTGCCGTCGGAGCTCATGCCGGTGGTTCGTGGCGGGGGGCCTGGCGGATGGGTGCCCGGCCGGTCACGGACGCAGGACGGCGAGCAGGTGCGGGAGCGCCGTCCGCACCGCCCGGCCCCGGTGGCTGATGGCGTTCTTCTCGGCCGGTCCGTACTCGGCGAGCGTGCGGTCGCCGTCCGCGACGCGCAGCACGGGGTCGTAGCCGAACCCGCCCGACCCCCGCGGTGCGCGGGTCAGCGACCCCCGCACCTCGCCGTGCTCGACGACCTCGCTGCCGTCGGGGCGGACGAGGGCGATGGCGCACACGAAGCCGGCGCCGCGGTGCTCGTCCGGCACGTCGGACACCTGCGCGAGGAGCAGGTCGACGTTCGCGCGGTCGATCTCGGCGCGGGTGCCGGCCGTGCCGGACCAGCGGGCGGAGAACACCCCGGGCGAGCCCCCGAGCACGTCGACGGCGAGACCGGAGTCGTCGGCGACGGCGGGCAGGCCGCTGTGGGCGGCCGCCGACCTCGCCTTGAGCAGCGCGTTCGCGGCGAACGTCACGCCGGACTCGACCACGTCGGGGGCCTCGTCCGGGAGGCCGACCACGGCCGTCCCCAGGTCGACGTCCTCGCCGGCGAGCGCGTCGGCGAGGATCTCGCGCAGCTCGACGACCTTGTGCTCGTTGCGGGTCGCGAGCACCAGGCGCGCGCCGGCCGGGTACCCGCTCATCCGCGTCGGCCCGGCTCGCCCGCGAGCGCCTCGCGCTGCAGCCGGGTCAGCTCGGCGCACCCGGCCAGGCCGAGGTCGAGCAGGGCGTCGAGCTCGGCACGGTCGAAGGGCGCTCCCTCGGCCGTGCCCTGCACCTCGACGAAGGCCCCGCTGCCGGTGGCGACGATGTTCATGTCGGTCTCGGCCTTGACGTCCTCGAGGTAGCACAGGTCGAGCACCGGTGTGCCGGAGGCGATCCCGACGCTCACGGCGGCGACGCTGTCGGTCAGCGGGTCGCCTTTGACCAGGCCCTTGCCGCGCGCCCACGAGATCGCGTCCGCCATCGCGACGTAGGCACCGGTGATCGCGGCGGTGCGGGTGCCGCCGTCGGCCTGCAGCACGTCGCAGTCGAGGACGAGCGTGTTCTCGCCGAGCTTGGTGGTGTCGATGACCGCGCGCAGCGAGCGGCCCACGAGGCGGGAGATCTCGTGCGTGCGCCCGCCCACGCGGCCCTTCACCGACTCGCGGTCGGACCGGGTGTTGGTCGAGCGCGGCAGCATCGCGTACTCGGCCGTGACCCAGCCACGCCCCTTCCCCTTGAGCCAGCGCGGCACGCCCTCGGTGAGCGACGCGGCGCACAGCACGCGGGTGGCGCCGAACTCCACCAGGACGCTGCCCTCGGCGTGGTCGAGCCAGCCACGGGTGAGGCGGACGTCGCGGAGCTGGTCGGGGGTGCGGCCGTCGGGGCGGTTCGTCATGGCCGCCACGCTACCGAGCGCGGCGCTGCGGGACCGCCGCGCCCGGGACGCCGGAGGTGCCTGCCTCGGTCTCGGGCGCGCACGGCGCCCGGACGCCCCGACGAGCGTCCGGGCGGGATGCGGAGGGTCCGGTCAGAGCGTGAGGAGCATCCCGGGCGCGGCGAGGTCGATCGGGCCGTCGTACGCGCGGCGGGCGTCGGCGACCGCGACGTCGGGGTCGTTCCAGGGCGGCAGGTGGGTGAGCACGAGCCGCGCGGCGCCGGCGTCACGGGCCGACTCCCCCGCCCGCAGCCCGGTCAGGTGGATGCCGCGGGTGGCGTCGCGGGCCTCCTCGAAGGCCGACTCGGCGAGCAGCAGGTCGGCGCCGTCCGCCGCGGTCTGCAGGCCGGGGCAGGCGTCGGTGTCGCCGGAGTAGGCCAGCACGACGCGGCGGGACGGGTCGTCCTCGGCGGGTCCCTCGACGCGCAGCGCGTACGCCTCGACGGGGTGCTCGACGGGGTGCGGCGTCAGCGTCAGCGGGCCGACGCGCACCGGGACGCCGGCGGTCCACTCGCGCACGTCGAGCTCGGCGCTCATGCCGGGGTCGGGCGCGAGGTCGTAGGCCCGGGCCAGCCGTGCGGCCGTGCCGGTGGGCCCGTGCACCGGCAGCCGCACCGCAGGAGGGCCGGACGGGTGGTAGCGCAGCGAGACGTACAGCCCGCACAGGTCGAGGCAGTGGTCGGCGTGCAGGTGCGACAGGGCCACGGCGTCGACCGTGCGCGGGTCGGTGTACCCCTGCAGCGGACCGAGGGCCCCGCTGCCGAGGTCGAGCACGACCCGCCAGGTGCGCCCCTGCGGGTCGTCGGCCTCGACCAGGTAGCACGAGGCCGGCGACGACGGCCCGGGCAGCGAGCCCGAGCAGCCCACCACGCGCAGCCTCACGGCGTGCCCACCGCCGCCCGCCACGGCTCGGCGGCCACCACCTCGGGACCGAGGAAGCGCCGGGCCAGCGCGGTGAACGCCTCGGGCTCGCCCGTGGTGATGAAGTGGTGGCGCGGCGGCGGGGTGTCGTCCGGACGGATGGCCTGCGCGCCGGCGAGCGCGCGGTAGACCTCCTGCGCGGTCTCCTCGGCGCTGCTCACCAGGGTGACCGCGGGCCCCATGACGTAGGCGATGGCGCCCGACAGCAGCGGGTAGTGCGTGCAGCCCAGCACGAGGGTGTCGACGCCGGCGTCGGCCACCGGGTCGAGGTACTCGTGCGCGACCTCCAGCAGCTCGGGGCCGGACGTCACGCCGGCCTCGACCAGCTCGACGAACCGCGGGCACGCCTGGCTCACCACGCGCACCTGCGGGGCCGCCGCGAAGGCGTCCGGGTACGCGCGGGAGGTGGCGGTGGCCTGGGTCGAGATCACGCCGACCACGCCGTTGCGGGTGACCGCCGCCGCGCGCCGGACCGCCGGGCGGATCACTTCGACGACCGGCACGGCGTACCGCTCCCGCGCGTCGTGCAGCACCGCGGCGCTGGCCGAGTTGCAGGCGATGACGAGCATCTTCACGCCCCGCTCGACGAGCGCGTCGAGGCTCTCCAGCGCGAACTCGCGCACCTGCGCGATAGGGCGCGGCCCGTACGGCGTGCGCGCGGTGTCGCCGAGGTAGAGCACCTGCTCGTGCGGCAGCTGGTCGATCACGGCGCGCGCGACCGTCAGGCCACCGAAGCCCGAGTCGAAGATGCCGATGGGCGCGTCCGTCACGCGCACGAGCCTAGGACGCACCACCCACGCCACGGGCACGGCCGCGGAGCGGCCTCGGTCACACCGGGCCGTCGGCGTCCGGGGCGGCGCGACGACCGTCGCCCTCGCGCGGCAGGGCGTCGAGCAGCACGCCGGACAGCGACTCCTGCACCCAGGTGGTGAACTCGTAGACCATCGCCAGCCAGGCGGACGGGTCGTCCGGGTCCTCGTCGTCCGGGTCGCGCTCGTGCAGCGCCTCGGCGTCGGCCTCGGTGCGCACCCCGAGGCGGTCGGCCAGCACCAGCCGGACGTCGGTCAGCGAGGTCACGAGGGCGCGGGCCTGCACGTCGTCCATCGTCTGCGGGCCCTCGCCGTCCTCCACCCACCCGACGAGCAGGGACACCGACGCGTGCAGCGCCGTGCGCTTGCGCTCGCGCAGCGCCCGCTCGGTGAGGCGGCGGAACTCGGCGGACGCGGTGGGGTCGTCGCGGTGGGCGTCGGGCAGGAGGCGCGCCAGCGCGGTGTCGTCGGGCGCCTCGACGGCCCGGTCGTCGCCGACGCCGTGCAGGCCGAGGCCGGCCGCCCACTCGGGCGTGCTCGACGCGTCGTCCTCGGGCTCGAGCAGCAGGCCGACGTCGCCGAACAGCCGCGCCAGCAGGGCGATCTCGTGGTCGTCGAGGTGCGCGACCACCCGGCCGTCCCTGCGCCGCTTGAAGCGCTTCGCCATCAGAGCCGCACCTTCCGGGGGGTGGTCACGTGTCGTGCGAGCAGGTCGCCCACAGCCCGTACCCGTGCATCGCCTCGGTGTCGCGCTCCATCTCCTCGAGGGTGCCGGTCGACACGACCGCGCGGCCCTCGGTGTGCACGTCCATCATCAGCTTCTCGGCGGTGCCGCGCGGGTAGCCGAAGTAGTCCTGCAGCACGTAGGTGACGTACGACATCAGGTTCACCGGGTCGTTCCACACGATCGTGACCCAGGGCTTCTCGGTCTCGACGTCGGCGTCGGCCTGGGCCTCCTCGGCCTCGGCCGGGGCCACGCTCGCGAGCAGCACGGGGCCACCGTACCGGCCCGCCGGGAGCCCTCCGGTTGCCGCTTTCACGTCAATGTGACTACTGTGCGGTCATGACGACGTCGCTCCTCACCGACCGGTACGAGCTGACCATGCTCCAGGCCGCGCTGCGCAGCGGCGCAGCCGACCGGCGCAGCGTGTTCGAGGTCTTCGCGCGCCGCCTCCCCGAGGGCCGCCGCTACGGCGTCGTCGCCGGCACGGGCCGCCTGCTCGAGCTGCTGCAGGACTTCCGCTTCGACGACGCCGACCTCGCCTGGCTGGAGCGCGCCGACGTCGTCGACGGCGCGACGCTCGCCTGGCTCGCCGACTACGAGTTCACCGGATCGGCCTGGGGCTACGCCGAGGGCGAGTGCTTCTTCCCCGGCTCCCCCGTGCTCGTGGTCGAGGGCACCTTCGCCGAGGCGGTCGTGCTCGAGACGCTGGCCCTGTCGGTGCTCAACCACGACTGCGCCGTCGCCGCGGCGGCCTCCCGGATGACGGCCGCCGCGGGCGAGCGACCGTGCCTGGAGATGGGGTCGCGGCGCACGCAGGAGGACGCCGCCGTCGCCGCCGCCCGTGCCGCCGTCGTGGCCGGGTTCGCCGGCACCTCGAACCTCGAGGCCGGGCGCCGCTGGGGGCTGGCGACGATCGGCACCGCCGCGCACTCGTTCACGCTGCTGCACGACGACGAGCGGGCGGCGTTCGAGGCGCAGGTGGCCTCGCTGGGCCCGGGCACGACGCTGCTCGTCGACACCTACGACGTCCGCACCGGCGTGGCGACCGCCCTCGAGGTGGCCGGCACCGACCTCGGCGGGGTGCGACTCGACTCCGGAGACCTCGTCGCGCAGGCGCACGAGGTGCGGGCGCAGCTCGACGCCGCCGGCGCCACGTCGACCCGGATCACGGTCACGTCCGACCTCGACGAGCACGCCATCGCCGCCCTGGCCGCGGCACCCGTCGACTCCTACGGCGTCGGCACCTCGCTCGTGACGGGCAGCGGCGCGCCCACGGCCGGCCTGGTCTACAAGCTCGTCGCGCGCGAGGACGACGACGGCGCCATGGTGTCGGTGGCCAAGGCGTCCAAGGACAAGGTGAGCGTCGGCGGCCGCAAGTGGGCCCTGCGCCGGCGGGACCCCGACGGCACCGCCACCGAGGAGGTCGTCGGCATCGGCCGCCCGCCGGCCGACGACGGCGATGACCGGGCGCTGCTCGTCCCGCTCGTCCGCGACGGCGAGGTGGTCGCCGACCACCTCGGCCCGGCAGGCGTGGCCGCCGCGGCCGAACGGCACCGCACCAGCCGCGACGAGCTCCCCCGCAAGGCGCTGCAGCTGCAGCGCGGTGAACCCGCCATCCCCACCCGCTACCTGCAGGAGGACCCCTCGTGACCACCCGAGCGCTCGTCGTCGTCGACGTGCAGAACGACTTCTGCGAGGGCGGCTCGCTCGCTGTCGCGGGCGGTGCCGACGTGGCCGCCGCGATCACCGAGCACGCCCGCACCCGCGCGGACGACTACGCCGTCGTCGTCGGCACCCTCGACCACCACGTCGACCCCGGCGGCCACTTCAGCGAGTCGCCCGACTTCGTCGACTCCTGGCCGCGGCACTGCGAGGTCGGCACCCGCGGCGCCGAGCCGCACCCCGCCCTCGACGCGACGCTGGTGCGCGAGTGGTTCCGCAAGGGCGCCTACGCCGCGGCCTACTCCGGGTTCGAGGGCGAGGACGTCGGCGGCACCCGCCTCGGGCCGTGGCTGCGCGAGCACGGCGTCGACGAGGTCGACGTCGTGGGCATCGCGACCGACCACTGCGTGCGGGCGACCGCGCTCGACGCCGCCGCCGAGGGCCTGCGCACCCGGGTGCTGCTCGACCTCACCGCCGGGGTCGCGGCCCCCACCACGGCGGCAGCGCTCGACGAGCTGCGCTCCGCCGGAGTCGATCTCGTCGGCGAACCCGTCGTGCGCGCCTGAATCGTCACGATCGCGTCACGGCGGTCAAGACCGTCCCGGCCGGTGCCGACCTGTCCGGGATGGAGTACTTCTGGCCCGTGGTGTGGCTCGCAAGTGTCGTGTGGGTGGGCGCTGACGCCGCCCGACTCGGTATCCGGCGTGGCCAGCTCGGCGGCGGCATGCTCGACATGGGAGTCGTCAGCTGGGTGCTGGCGGTGCTGCTGATCTGGATCATCGGGTTCCCGTGCTACCTGGTGGCGCGCTCGCAGCACGTGCAGCTGCGGCAGCAGCAGCGGTGGGCGGCGCAGCCCCAGCCCGGCTACCACCAGCCCGGGTACCCCCACCCCGGGTACCCCCACCCCGGCTCCACGCACCAGCAGCTCCCCGGCACGTTCCCGGCGCAGGCGCCCGACCCGCGGTTCGGCACACCGCCGGTGCAGCCGGGCGCGCAGACCGTGCTGCCCAGCGTCCCCGACGGCGGGCGCTGAGCCTCAGGCGCCGCCGAGCGACCCCATGCCGGCGGGCAGTGTCCCGCTGTGCACGACGTGCAGCTGCTGGGTCGGACGGGTCAGCGCGACGTAGAGGTCGTTCACCCCGCGCGGGCCGTCGGCCACGAGGTCGGCGGGCTCGACCAGCACGACCCCGTCGAACTCCAGGCCCTTGGCCTCGTCGACCGCGAGCACCGCGACCTCGCGGTCGAGCGCGAGCGCACCCGTGCCGACCCGCTCGGGACCGAGGTCGGCGACGACCGCCTCGAGCACCGCGGGGACCGCGGCGCCGGTGCCGATGACGGCGACGCGTCCGCCGGCGAGGTCGGCCAGCTGCGCCCGGACGGCCTTGGCCGCGGCCGAGGGCACCGCCGCGGCCTCGACCTGCGTCGCGCCCGGGGCCCAGCGTCCCTCGCGCACCGCCCGCGGGGCGACCGCGGACGAGCCGGCCGCGGCGAGCACGGCTGCCGCGACGTCCATGATCTGCTGCGGGGTGCGGTAGGAGACCGTGAGCTCCTCGACCCGCCACCGGCCGGAGGCCACCGGGTCGAGCACCTGCGCCCAGGTGTCGGCTCCTGCGGCGGAACGGGTCTGGGCGAGATCGCCGACGACGGTCATCGACCGCATCGGGTTGCGCCGGGCCAGCACCCGCCACGCCATCGGCGACAGCTCCTGCGCCTCGTCGACGACGACGTGCTGGAACGCCCACGTGCGGTCGCCGGCCGCGCGCTCGGCCGTGGTGAGCGAGGCGGCGTCGTCACCGAACCGGGCCGCGAGGTCCTCGGCGCTCACGTAGTCGCCCGCGCCCGTGAGCTGCAGGACCCCGCGGGCGTACTCGACCTCCTCGCGCCGCGCGGCCGCGGCCCGCCTGCTCTCGGCCCGGGCGGCGGAGTCGTCCTCGCCCAGCAGCTCGGCGGCCTCGTCGAGCAGCGGCACGTCCTCGACTGTCCAGGCCGCGTCGCGCTCGCGCAGCAGCGCGTCGACCTCGTGCCGCCGCAGCCACGGCGCCGCGTGCTCGAGCCGGTCGCGGTCGGACAGCAGCCGGGCGACCACGGTCTGCGGCGTCAGCGGCATCCAGGCCAGGTTCACCGCCCGGCGGACGTCGACCGACGCCCGCAGGTCGGCCAGCAGGTCGACGCGGTCCTCCGGGTCGATCACCTGGCCCGAGCGGCGGGCGATCTCGCGCGCCAGCCGGTCGGCCAGCTGCGCCAGCACGTCCTTGACGAAGGTCTGCCGGGCGAGGTTGTGCGGCCGTCCGGTGCGGCGCGCCTTGTCGCGAGCCGAGGCGACCATCCGCCGGGTCAGCGTGACGCGGATGCCCTCGACGTCGAGCACCTCGTCGCCCGCGGGGATGCGCTGACGGGCCCGCACCGCGCGCCCGACCGCCTCGGCCATCCGCAGGTCGCCCTTGAGCCGGGCGACGTCGGGGTCGTCGTGCCGCGTGGCGCGCACACCGGGCAGGAGCTCGCCGGCGGTGACCATCACCACGCCGGTCTCGCCGAGCGAGGGCAGCACCTGCTCGATGTAGCGCAGGAACACCGGGCTCGGCCCCACCACGAGCACGCCGCCACCTGCCAGCCGGTCGCGATGGCTGTAGAGCAGGTAGGCCGCCCGGTGCAGGGCCACGGCCGTCTTGCCGGTGCCGGGTCCGCCCTGCACGACGAGCACCCCGGACAGGTCGGAGCGGATGATGCGGTCCTGCTCGGCCTGGATGGTGGCGACGATGTCGCCCATCCGACCGGTGCGCTGGGCGTTCACCGCCGCCATCAGCGCACCCTCGCCGGCGAGCTCGAGGTCGCCCTGCAGCCCCTCGAGGTCGAGCACCTCGTCCTCGAGCGCCGAGACGGTGCGGCCGCGGGTGACCAGGTGGCGACGGCGCACGACGCCCTTCGGGTCGCCGGCCGTGGCCTGGTAGAACGGCAGCGCCGCCTCGGCGCGCCAGTCGACCAGCAGGCGGGTCTGGTCGTCGTCGGTGAGGCCGAGCCGCCCGACGTACCGCGGCCCCTCGCCGACCAGGTCGAGGCGGCCGAAGGCGAGCCGGTCCTCGACCGCCCACAGCTGGGCCAGCCGGTTCTCGTAGAGCGTCGCGTACGCGTCGCGCTCGGACCGCGCCTGGTGGGTGCCCTCGGACCGCGAGCGTCGCACCGCGGCGAGGTCGGCCGCGGCGCGCGCGCGGAGGGCGTCGAGCCGCCCGTACAGCGCGTCGACCACACCCTGCTCGGCCCGCACCTCGCGCTCGAGCGCGCCGTCCTGCTCGCCGACCACCCCTGCTGCCTCCCCGTGACCCAGGCGACCGTCCACCCTGGCGACCGTCCAACCTACCTGCCGTCGCCGACAGCGGTATCTGCGCCCCGTGCAACCGCTCAGGCGGACGGGACGTCGTACCGATGAACCAGGTGGACCACCCAGGTCCGTCCTGCAGCACCGCCACCCGGCGGACGAGGAGGTGGGCACCGATGCCCAGCACGACGCAGGTCGTCCCGGCCCAGCGCACCGCTCCGGCCGCCGCGACCGACCCCTGCCCCCGGCTCGGCGGGCTCAGCTGCCAGCGCCGCGACGACCACGTGCGCGGCCACGTCTACCACGGCGCGTGGGCGCCGGACCGGCACGACCGCCAGGACTGACCCGGCAGCGGGCCTCAGCGCGGGTAGCCCGCCGGCGTCTGCGGGTTGGGGCCGTCGGCCACCCAGCCGCGCTGCGCGGGGAACGCGCGGGCGAGCTGGACGCCCGGGTGCTCGGCGGGCGCGCGCGGGATGGACGTGTCGACCACCACGGTGCCCACCGCCTTGTCGTGCAGCGTCTGGCGGTGCTTGTCCCACAGCAGCCAGAGCACGTCGACGAAGAACGTGACGCCGAGGAAGCCGTTCACGATCGCGGGCAGCCCGTACCGTCCCCAGACCTGGCCCCAGGTGAGCTGGCCGTCGGTGTGGAAGGTGCGGACCCGCAGGCCCAGCATCTGCTTGCCCGGCGTCGCGCCGACCTGGCGGACGCGGATCACGTAGTACCAGACCGAGAGCAGGAACGAGGCGCCGAACAGCAGCGCGTACGCACCGAGCAGGGCGAGGACGAACCCGGCCGGCGGCTCGTCGCCGCTGGTGGAGGTGCTGTCGAACATCCCGGACGCCGCGCCGCCGCCGAGCACCAGCGCGAAGAACAGCGCGACGAGCAGCATGCTCGCGACGAAGATGATCAGGCCGTCGATCACGTACGCCCCGAGCCGCTTGCCCGGGGAGGCCAGCGCCATGCCGTCGGGCGTGTGGGTCAGCGCGACCGGCGGTTCCGCGGGGACCCCGGGCGCGTACCCGACGGGCCCACCGCCGGCGTAGGGCTGGGGCGCGGTCGACGGCGCGTACCCGACGGGCGCGGCGGTCTTGGTGAGGTCGGCCCCAGCGGAACGGGTCTGGGCGGTCCAGCCGTTGCCGTCCCAGTACCGCTGGGCGCCGGGGGCGGCGCCCTCGGCGGGGTCGTCGTACCAACCGGCAGCGGGTGTGCTCATGCGGACACCCTCTCACTCGCGCGGTGGCTCCCGTGCCGCCCTGTGCACGGTCACCCCACGTCGAGCGCCAGCAGGTCCTCCTCGGTCTCGCGACGCACCAGCACCCGGGCGACGCCATCGCGCACGGCCAGCACCGGCGGCCGGGCGACGTGGTTGTAGTTGCTCGCCATGCTGCGGCAGTACGCCCCGGTGCCGGGCACGGCCAGGAGGTCGCCCGGCCCGACGTCACCGGGCAGGAACTCGTCCTTGACGACGACGTCCCCGCTCTCGCAGTGCTTGCCGACCACGCGGGCGAGCACCGGCGGCTCGTCCGACGAGCGCCCGGCGAGGGTGCAGGAGTAGTCGGCGTCGTAGAGCGCGGTGCGGATGTTGTCGCTCATGCCGCCGTCGACCGCGACGTACCGGCGGACGCCGCCGCCGTCGAGCCCGACGTCCTTGACCGTGCCGACGCGGTACAGCGTGAAGGTGCTCGGCGCGGCGATCGCCCGGCCCGGCTCGACCGAGACCCGCGGCACCGCGACACCGAGGTCGGCGCACTCCTTGCTCACGATCTCGGCGATGCCGTCGGCGAGCTCCTGCGGCGTCAGCGGCGAGTGCTGGGTCGTGTACGCGACGCCGAAACCGCCGCCGAGGTCGAGCTCCGGCAGCTCGACGTCGTGCGTGCGCTGCAGCCCGGCGTGCAGCCGCAGCAGCCGGCGGGTCGCGACCTCGAACCCGCTGGTGTCGAAGATCTGCGAGCCGATGTGCGAGTGCAGTCCCAGCAGCCGCAGCGAGGGCCGGGCGAGCACGCGGGCTGCGGCCTCCTCGGCCACTCCCCCGGCGAGCGAGAGGCCGAACTTCTGGTCCTCGTGGGCCGTGGCGATGTAGGAGTGCGTGTGCGCCTCGACCCCGACCGTGACCCGCAGCAGGACGGGTGCCACGACGCCGCGCGCCTGCGCGAGGTCGGCGAGGCGGTCGACCTCCGACAGCGAGTCGACGACGATACGACCGATGCGGGCGTCGACGGCCCGCTCGAGCTCGGCGTCGGACTTGTTGTTGCCGTGCAGGCCGATCAGCGCCGGGTCGAGGCCGGCGCGCAGCGCGACGGCCAGCTCGGTGCCGGTGCAGGTGTCGAGCCGCAGCCCCTCCTGCGCCACCCACCGCGCCACCTCCGTGCACAGGAACGCCTTGCCGGCGTAGTAGACGTCGGCCCCGCCGCACAGGTCGGCGAACGCCGTCCCGAACGCGGTGGCGAACGCCCGTGCGCGCGAACGGAAGTCGGTCTCGTCGACGACATAGGCGGGCGTGCCGTGCTCGGCCGCGATCTCCCGCACGTCGAGGCCGGCGACGGCGAGGGCGCCGTCCGGACGGCGCTCGACCCCGGACGCCCACAGCGGCCCCACCAGGGCGTTCACGTCGTCGGGACGCGCCAGCCAGGGCGGTGCCCCGTAGCCCTCCGCGTGCAGCGCTCCTGCCTCGTGCGCCCTCATGTCACACCCTCTCCGGGGCCGTGGCCCCCAGCAGCCCGAGCCCCTCGGCCAGCACCGCGCGCACCGAGCGCGCGAGGCCGAGGCGCGTGGCGTCCTCGTCGCCCCCCGTGACGGCGGCGGGGTCGGCGGGGTCGCCGCCGGGCCACGGGTGCAGGTCGAGCCAGCGGTGGACGAGGGCGCCGACGTCGTCGAGGTGCCGCACCAGGCGGTGCGGCTCGCCGGTCGCGGCGGCGACGTCGACGACGCGGACGTGGTCGG
>NZ_BAAHAF010000172.1:0-20212 GCF_054777815.1 Angustibacter speluncae
GCGGCGCCGCGCAGCGTCCCGCCGGGGCCCGCGCCGCGACCGTGACCCCGGGCGCCGCCCGGTCGGGGGGCCGGGGCGGGGGGAAGGGCAGGGGGAAGGGCCGCCGCCGCTGGCTGCCGTCGTGGAAGCTCGTGCTCGGCACCGTCCTGGCCGTCGCCGCGATCGGCCTGATCGGCTTCTACGTGGCCTACCGGATGATCGACATCCCCAAGCCGAACGACTTCGCCGAGGCGCAGACCTCGGTCGTGTACTTCGGCGACGGCACCACCGAGCTCGGCCGGTTCTCGGCGGTCGACCGGACGCTGGTCGGGGGCGAGCAGATCCCGCAGCACGTCAAGGACGCGATCGTCGCCGCCGAGGACCGCAGCTTCTACGAGAACCGCGGCGTCTCGCCGATCGGCCTCGCCCGCGCGGTGTGGGGACAGGTCACCGGCGACTACGCCGGCGGCGGCTCGACGATCAGCCAGCAGTACGTGAAGAACTACTACCTCACCGATGAGCAGACCTACGTCCGCAAGGCGAAGGAAGCCATCATCTCGATCAAGATCAACCAGCGTGAGGACAAGGACGAGATCCTCACCGACTACCTGAACACCATCTACTTCGGCCGCGGCGCGTACGGCATCCAGGCGGCCTCGAAGGCGTTCTTCGGCAAGGACGTGTCGCAGCTGACGCCCGAGGAGGCGGCGCTGCTCGCCGGCATCGTCCCGAGCCCGTCGCGGTGGGACCCGGCGACCAACCCGGAGAAGGCGCAGGACCGGTTCGACTACGTCCTCGACGGCATGGTGACGATGGGCACCCTCCCGTCCGCCCAGCGCGAGGCGATGGTGGTGCCGGCGACGGTGCCCGTGCAGGAGAGCCAGCAGGTCTACAAGGGCCCGAACGGCTACCTGCTGAGCATGGTGCGGGCCGAGCTGCTGTCGAACAGCGCGCTGACCGAGGCCGAGCTCGACCAGGCCGGGCTGCGCATCACCACCACGATCGACCCGCGGCTGCAGGCGCTCGCGGTCGACGTGATGACCAACAACCCGGACGTGTTCCCGATCGCCGACCGGCCGGCCACGCTGCAGTCGTCGCTGGTGACGATCGAACCCGGGTCCGGACGCATCAAGGCGCTCTACGGCGGCGCCGACTACCTGGCCCGGCAGCAGAACTCGGCCACCCAGGACGTCGCCCAGGCCGGCTCGACCTTCAAGCCGTTCACCCTCGTCGCCGCGCTCGAGAACGGCATCTCGCTGAAGAGCACGTGGGACGGCCGCAACAACCGCGAGTTCGAGGGCTACGACCGGCCGGTGCGCAACTTCGGCGGGTCCAGCTTCGGACGCATCACCCTGGAGCGGGCCACCGCGAACTCGGTCAACACCGTCTACGTCGACGTCAACTCCGAGATCGGGCCCGACAAGACCCGCGACGTCGCGGTGCGCGCCGGTCTGCCCGAGGACACCGCCGGGCTGAACGACTTCGTCTCGAACGTGCTCGGCACGTCGTCGCCGCACCCGCTCGACATGGCCACCGCCTACTCGACCTTCGCCGCGCAGGGCGTGCGCAACACCCCGCACATCGTCGAGTCGGTCACCCGCGCCGGCTCCGACGAGGTCGTCTACGCCGGCCCCACCGAGGGCAACCGGGTCTTCGCCGAGGACGTCATGGCCGACACGACCGCGGCGCTCGAGGGGGTCGTCCAGAACGGCTCCGGCGAGTACGCGAGCCGGCTCGGGCGGCCGGCGGCCGGCAAGACGGGCACCTCGAGCGACAACCAGTCCGCCTGGTTCGTCGGCTACACCCCGCAGCTCGCGACGGCGGTCGCGCTGTTCAACGTCAACCCGGACGGCACGCCGTCGTCGATCCCCGGGTTCGGCGGGCGCAGCGAGATCACCGGCGGGTCGTTCCCGGTCCGGATCTGGACGACGTACATGGAGGGCGCGCACGACGGCCTCGACGAGGTCGACTTCCCCGAGCGCGCGAACGTCGGGCGCCAGCCGACCACGTCCGCGCCGCCCGCGACGACGACCACCGCCCCGCCCACGACGACCACCGAGCCGCCGCCGACCACGACCGAGCCGCCGCCCACGACGACCGAGCCGCCGCCCACGCTGCCGGAGCCGACGGTCACGCTCCCGACCCTGCCCCCCTCGACCCCGCCGGGTGACGGCGGCGGCGGGGGAGGCGGCGGAGGCGGCGGTGGCGGCGGGGGCGACGGCGGTGGCGGCGTCGACGGTTAGCGCGCCGGCCGTGGTTGGCTACCGCCCGTGACCACGCAGCGGTCGGACGGGAGCCCCGCGGCCCCGTCCCGGGAGGACCCGCTCGTCGGGTTCCTCAGCGAGTCCTCGGGCGGCGTCCTGGGTCGCCACGCCGGCGGCCGCTCGCGGTCCCGCGCGCCGTGGGGCGCCGCCGGGGCGCTCGGCGTCCTGCCGCTGCTCGCCGTCGGCACCCTCGCCGTCGCCGTCCTGCTGCGCCAGCACTGCCGCACGACGCTGTGGGCCTCGCCCGACCAGTTCACGCACGCCTGCTACAGCGACGTGCCCGCCCTGTACGTCTCCTCGGGACTGGACGCCGGCACCCTGCCGTACCTGGAGTCCGCGGCCGGCGGGCAGCACCTGGCCCAGCCGGTCGGCACCGGCTTCGTGCTCTGGCTGCTGTCGGTCGTGGCGCCCGAGGGCCCCGCCGAGGTGCGCTGGGCGTTCGACCTGGCCGCCGTGCTGGTCGCCGTCGCCCTCGTCGCGCTGGTGCTGGCCGTCGCGGCGCTCGCCCGGCGCCGGCCCTGGGACGCCGCGCTGGTGGCGCTGTCGCCGGCCGTCGCGGCGACCGCCCTGGTCTCGCTCGACCTGCTCTTCGTCGCCCTCGCCGTGCTGGGGGTCCTCGCGTTCTCGCGCGGGCGGCCGGTCGCCGCGGGCGTCCTGCTCGGGCTGGCGGCGAGCGGCCGGCCGATCGCCGTGCTCGTGCTCGTCGCGCTGTGGCTGCTCGCCGTCCGCACCGGCCGGTGGCTCGCGGTCGGGTCGGTCTCGGGCGCCGCCGCGCTCACCTGGGCCGTGGTGAACGTCCCCGTGCTCGTGCTGGCCGCCGACGGCTGGCGCGCCTACTGGCAGGCGCAGTGGGCCGCGCCCGCGGGGTACGGCTCGCTCTGGCTGCTGCCGCGGCTGGTCTCGGACGAGGTCGGCTCCGGCTCGCTGCCGCCGCTGCCCACCTGGGTCTCGTTCGTGGGCCTCGGCCTGGTCGTCGTCGCCGGCGTCGTCTGGGCGCTGCTGCCCCGCGACCTGCGCGAGGACCTGCGGCCCGGCGGGCCGTGGGTCGTGGTGCCCCTCGCGGTGGCGCTTGTCGTCGTGCCCCCGCTGCTGGTGCGGTTCGGCTCGGGGGTGCTCGGCCGCGCCGCCGGCCTGCGGATGGAGGGCTCGGTGCGCTGGTGGGCGCTGGCGGCCACCCTCGCCGTGCTCGTCGCCGTCGCGCTGTTCGTGCTGTCGGCCCCCCGGCGCCCGCGGCTGCCGGTCGTGGTGCTGCTGCTCGTGCTCGGCGTGCTGGCCGTGGCACCCACCGTGCCGGTGCAGGCCGGGCTGTGGGTGCTGCCGTTCGCCGCGCTCGCGGTGCCGCGCTGGCGCGACCTGCTGGTGTGGGGGGCGGTCGAGGCCGCGTACGCCACCGGCACCTGGCTGTACCTCTACGGCCTGTCGGTCGAGAACCGCGGCCTGCCGCCGTGGGCGTACGCCCTGCTGGTCGTGCTCCGCTTCGCCGCCTGCGGCTGGCTCGCGTACCGCGCGGTCTCGCTGTCGCGGCGACCGCAGGAGGACGTCGTCCGCTCGGGGCCCGGGCACGACGACGACCCGGGCGCCGGCGACCTCGAGGACGCCCCCGACGCGCTGGTCGTGACCTTCGCCGGGGACCGGTAGACTGGCTCCTCGGGCACCCCCGCGGGTGCCCGCTCCGCCGTCCGGACCGTCCCCACCCGGGGCCGGTGCGGACCCGGAGCGACGCACGACCCTCCTGCCACGGAGAGACCGTGGCCGCCCAGTCCAGAGGAGGTGGGTTTCCGCATGCGTCACTACGAGATGATGATCATCCTCGACCCCGAGCTCGAGGAGCGCACCGTCGCCCCGTCGCTCGACAAGTTCCTCGACGTCGTCCGCAAGGGCGGTGGCTCCGTCGACAACGTCGACATCTGGGGCAAGCGCCGGCTGGCCTACGACATCGCGAAGAAGTCCGAGGGCATCTACGCGGTCGTCGACATGCAGGCCACGCCCGACGTCGCCAAGGAGCTGGACCGCCAGCTCAACCTGAACGAGTCCGTCCTGCGCACCAAGGTCCTCCGTCCCGAGGCCCGCTGAGATGGCCGGCGACACCGTCATCACCGTCATCGGCAACCTCACCGCCGACCCGGAGCTGCGGTTCACCCCGTCCGGTGCCGCGGTCGCCAACTTCACCGTCGCGTCCACGCCGCGCACCTTCGACCGGCAGACGAACGAGTGGAAGGACGGCGAGGCGCTCTTCCTGCGCTGCGCCATCTGGCGCGAGGCGGCCGAGAACGTCGCCGAGTCCCTCACCCGGGGTGCTCGCGTGATCGTGTCCGGCCGGCTGAAGCAGCGCTCCTTCGAGACGAAGGAGGGCGAGAAGCGCACCGTCGTCGAGCTCGACGTCGACGAGATCGGCCCGTCCCTGCGCTACGCCACCGCGAAGGTCACCAAGGCCTCCCGCGGCGGGGGTGCCGGTGGCGGCGGCTGGTCCGGCGGCGGCCAGCAGGGCGGCGGCGGCGGCGGCCAGCAGGGCGGCGGCGGCTGGGGCCAGCAGGGCGGCGGCCAGGGCGGTCAGCAGAACGACCCCTGGGCCACCGGCCCCTCCGGCGGCGGCGGCTTCGGCGGCAACCGCGACGACGAGCCCCCGTTCTGACGGCTCGCACCAACTGACAGACGATCCACCCCATCCCGGGTCCTCGGCAGGACCCGGGCTCCCCAAGGAGGAGCACCACGATGGCCAAGCCGGCACTCCGGAAGCCCAAGAAGAAGCAGAACCCGCTCAAGGCGGCCAAGATCGACTACATCGACTACAAGGACACCGCGCTGCTGCGCAAGTTCGTGTCCGACCGGGGCAAGATCCGCGCCCGGCGCGTGACCGGTGTGTCGGTGCAGCAGCAGCGTCAGCTCGCCAAGGCGATCAAGAACGCCCGCGAGATGGCCCTGCTGCCCTACTCGAGCTCGGCTCGCTGAGGAAGGGGACCGACATGAAGCTCATCCTCACCCAGGAGGTCACCGGCCTCGGTACGCCCGGTGACGTCGTCGAGGTCAAGGACGGCTACGGCCGCAACTACCTCGTGCCCCGCGGTCTGGCCACGGCCTGGACCAAGGGCGGCCAGAAGCAGGTCGACTCGATCCGCGCCGCGCGCAGCAAGCGCGAGATCGCGGACGTCGAGACCGCGAAGTCGGTGAAGGCCTCCCTCGAGGCCAAGCCGGTGCGGCTCAAGGTCAACGCCGGCGCCACCGGCCGCCTGTTCGGTGCCGTCACCACCGGTGACGTCGCCGACGCCGTCAAGGCGACCACCGGCACCGCGGTCGACCGCCGCAAGGTCGAGATCGGCAACCCGATCAAGGCCGTCGGCCAGTACAAGGTCTCGGTGCGCCTGCACCCCGAGGTCGCCGCGGCCGTGACGATCGAGGTCGTCCCCGCCTGACCCGCAGCACCCCGTCGAGGGCCCCCACCGTCCGCGGTGGGGGCCTTCGCACATGTCCCGGCGTTCGTCCACCACGTTCAGTTGGCGATCGCACCCTGAACGTGGCGTGCGGGCCTCGCGAAGTGGGCGCTCGCCTCGCGAAGTCGGCGCAACGGGACCAGGGTCAGAGCAGCGCGCGCAGCTCGGCGACCGGGACGGACCGCGCCTCGCGACCGTCCGCCAGCGCCCGCGCCGCGAGCGCCTGCACGGCCGCGTTCACGGGCGTCGGGACGCCGAGCAGGCGTCCCTGCAGCACGACCTCGCCGTTGAGCCAGTCGGTCTCGACCGAGCCGGTGCCGCGCGCCAGGCTCTGGTAGGTCGACCCGCCGCCGCGGGTGAAGCCCGGCACGTCCCGCAGCTGCATCCGGTCGCCGCGCACGGCCTCCTCGTCGGCCTCGGACGTCACGGCCAGCCCGGCGGACGCGAACACCGCCCGCGCCTCGTCCTGGGCCGCGGCGAGCAGCGGGCGCCAGGCGTCGTCGCGCTCGAGGAAGGCGTCGAAGGCGTTGCCGAGGTTGCTCAGCAGCTTGGCCCGCTTCCAGGCCATCACGTCGTCGGGACGCGGCGCGAGGAACCGCGCGGCCTCCAGGTCGGCGGCCACCGCGTCCAGCAGCGCCTCGAAGCCCTCGTCCCGGCCGGACGGGTACGCGCCGAGGTGCAGCATCCCGGTGAGCGGCGCGCACGAGGCGAGCACCGTCCCGGGCTCGGGCAGCTCGGCGGGCAGCCACACGCACACGCCCGCCACGCGGGCGAACCAGCGCAGCGCGGCGGCCTCGTTGCCGACGCCGTTCTGCGCGCACAGCACCGGCAGCACCTCGCCGGCGGTGCGGCCGGCGCCGGGCCCGGTGACGACCTCGGCCGCCGACCAGGTGCCGAGCGCCTCGGCGGTGTGCTGGCCCTTGGTCGCCAGGACGAGCACGTCGTCGCCGTCGAGCTCGACCTCGTGCGGGCCGGCGACGGCGCGCACGTCGAGCCGCTCGTCGAGGTCGGGGGTGACGAAGCGCAGCCCGGTGCGGTGGATCGCGGCGAGGTGGTGGCCGCGTCCGACGAGCACGACGTCGCGCCCGGCGAGGTGCAGCCGCGCCCCGATCGTCCCGCCGACGGCCCCTGCCCCGATCACCACGTAGCGCATCGCCCCATCCTCGGGGACGACCCGCGTCGGCGCTCAGCGGGTGGCGCCGGTGACCGCCCACCGCCCGGAGCGCTCGCGCAGCCACAGGGTGGCCGTGCGCGCGCCCATCCAGCCGACCGTGAACGCGACCCACAGCCAGACGAGCCCGGCCGTGCCGCCGGGGCCGAACCGGAGCACCACCCCGACCAGCGGCAGGAACACCAGGGTCGTGACGACGGACGCGGCGCCGAGGTAGCGCCCGTCGCCCGCGCCGATGAGCACGCCGTCGAGGACGAAGACGTACCCGCTGATCGGCTGGGTGAGCGCCACCGGGACGAGCGCGGCGGCGATGACGGCCTGCACGGCGGCGTCCGGGGTGAACAGGTGGCCGAGCACGGGCGCGCCGGCGAGCATGAGCACGCCGACGAGCACGCCGAAGCCGAGCCCCCACCGCACCATCCGGCGGGTCGCCGAGCGCGCCCCCTCGACGTCACCGGCGCCGAGGAAGCGCCCGGTGAGCGCCTGGCCGGCGATCGCGAGCGCGTCGAGCACGAACGAGGTGAAGATCCACAGCGTGTAGACGACCTGGTGCCCTGCCAGCTGCACGTCGCCCTGGGTGGCGGCGGCCGCGGCGAGCACGAGCAGCACCGTGCGCATCGCCACCGACCGCACGACCAGCGGCACGCCGGCGCGGGCCGCGGCGACGATGCCGGCCCGGTCGGGACGCAGCGGCGCCCCCTCGCGCCGGGCGCCGCGCACGACGACGCGGGCGAGCGCGACCGCCATGCCCGCCTGGGCCAGGGACGTGCCGAGGCCCGACCCCGCGATGCCCATGTCGAGCGGGTAGACCAGGAGCCAGTTCAGCGCGACGTTCGCGACCGCCCCGGCGACCATGACGACCAGCGGGGTCCGGGTGTCCTGCAGGCCCCGCAGCACGCCGGTGGCGGCGAGCACGACGAGCATCGCGGGGATGCCGGGCAGCGACCAGCGCAGGTAGGTGACGGCGTACGGCGCGACCGCGTCGGAGGCCCCCAGCGCGGTGACGAGCCAGGGTGCCGCGAGCGCGGTGGCGCCCCACAGCAGCAGGCCGAGCAGCAGCGCCAGCCAGGTGCCGTCGACGCCGAGCGCGAGGGCGCCGCGCAGGTCGTCGGCGCCGAGCCGGCGGGCGACCCCGGCGGTCGTGCCGTAGGCGAGGAACACGCAGAGCCCGACGACCGTCGAGAGCACGGCCGCGGCGATGCCCAGGCCGGCGAGGGGCAGCGTGCCGAGGTGCCCGACGATCGCGGAGTCCGCGAGCAGGAAGGCCGGCTCGGCCACCAGCGCCGCGAAGGCGGGCACGGCGAGGCCCAGGATCTGGCGGTCCTGCTCCTTCAGCCGCGGCACGCCGCCATCCTGCCCCCGGGCACCGACGCCGCCGTTCACGTGGTCGTCATGCGGGACGGGCACACTGCCGCCCGTGACCACCACCGACACCGCTGCCGGCCCGCGCTGGGACCTCGTCACCACCGAGCGCCGTGCGCTCGCCGACCTGCTCGAGCCGCTCGACGCGCACGCGTGGGCGTCCCCGAGCCTGTGCGGCGGATGGACCGTGCGCGAGGTGGTGGCCCACCTGCTCGCGGGCCCGACGACGCCCGTCCGGGACGTCGTGCGCGCCGTGCTGCGCCACCGCGGCCGGGTCGACGCGGCGATGGACGCGATGGCCCGCGAGGCGGCGGCCACCACCTCGCCCGAGCGGCTCGTCGCGCTGCTGCGCGAGCACGCCGGCAGCCGGTTCTCGCCGCCCCTGCTGGACTGGCGCGCGCCGCTGACCGACCTGCTGGTGCACCGCGAGGACGTGGCCGTCCCGCTGGGGCTGGCGCAGGACCGCCCGGTCGGGTCCTGGCGGCTCGTGCTGGACTTCCTCGCCACCCGGACGGCCCGCGGCGTCTTCGTCCCGGGACGGCTGCCGGCGGTCCGCCTGGTCGCGCCGGACGCCGGCTGGGAGCACGGCGAGGGCGCCGAGGTGCGTGGCCCGGCGACGGCGCTCGGCCTGGCGCTCACCGGCCGCCCGGCGCTGCTCGACCGGCTGTCCGGTCCCGGCCTGGACGCCCTCGCCGCGCACGCCACGCGCACCCGCTGAGACACGCCGGTCCACGCCTCGGACCGCGCGGACCTTTTCGGCGTCCACACCCTCCACAGGCCGCTGACCTGCGACGACGCACTCGTCGAGCGCCGAAGTCACAGCCGCGCGGCGTGGCACGCACAGGGTTGTCCACAGTTGTGCACACTCGTGGTGCGGGCCGTCAACAGGGTGTGCGCGACCCCTGGGGACGACGCGCTCGACGGGATTCGACGGGCTCGCCCCGGCGCCCCTACGGTGCACGACGGACCTCCGGGGGAGCCGCGCTGTCGGTGCCGGGGCGTACACCTGTTCGACATGACGAAGGGGGAGGCCGCGGTGTCGCTGACGGAGACCGGGACGTTCGACCCCGTCCCCCAGCAGGGTGGTCCGTACGGGGGCCCGAGCGAGGACTTCGGGCGCACGCCGCCGCAGGACGTCGCGGCCGAGCAGTCCGTCCTCGGCGGCATGATGCTGAGCAAGGACGCCATCGCCGACGTCATCGAGCAGGTCCGCGGGGTCGACTTCTACCGTCCCGCGCACGAGATGGTGTTCGAGGCGATCCTCGACCTGTACGGCCGGGGCGAGCCGGCCGACGCCGTCACCGTGGCCGCCGAGCTGGGCAAGCGCGGCGAGCTCGGCCGGGTCGGCGGCGCGGCGTACCTGCACACGCTCATCTCCTCGGTGCCCACCGCGGCCAACGCCGGCTACTACGCCGAGATCGTCCGCGAGCGCGCGATCCTGCGCCGCCTGGTCGACGCCGGCACCAAGATCGTCCAGCTCGGGTACGCCGCCGGCGGCGGCGACGCCGACGACCTGGTGAACCAGGCGCAGGCCGAGGTGTACGCGGTCACCGAGCGGCGCTCGAGCGAGGACTACGTGCCGCTCGCGGAGACCATCGAGGCCACGATCAACGAGATCGAGATCTCCGAGGGCCGCGGCGACGAGATGATCGGCGTGCCCACCGGGTTCACCGACCTCGACACCCTCACCAACGGCCTGCACCCGGGCCAGATGATCGTGATGGCCGCCAGGCCGGCCATGGGAAAAAGTACAGCCGCACTCGACATCGCCCGCTCCTGCTCGATCAAGCACGGCCGGGCGTCGGTGATCTTCTCGCTCGAGATGAGCCGCACCGAGATCACCATGCGCCTGCTGTCGGCCGAGGCGTCGGTCAACCTCCAGCACATGCGCAAGGGCACGATGCGCGAGGAGGACTGGACCAAGCTCGCCCGCACCATGGGCCGGGTCAGCGAGGCGCCGCTGTTCATCGACGACAGCCCGAACATGTCGCTGATGGAGATCCGCGCCAAGTGCCGCCGGCTCAAGCAGCGCCACGACCTCAAGCTCGTGATCATCGACTACCTGCAGCTGATGACGTCCGGCAAGCGGGTCGAGAGCCGCCAGCAGGAGGTCTCGGAGTTCTCCCGCGCGCTCAAGCTGCTCGCCAAGGAGATCGAGGTGCCGGTCATCGCGGTGTCGCAGCTGAACCGTGGTCCGGAGACCCGCACCGACAAGAAGCCCGCGATGAGCGACCTGCGCGAGTCCGGCTCGATCGAGCAGGACGCCGACATGGTGATCCTCCTGCACCGCGAGGACGCCTACGACAAGGAGTCGCCGCGCGCGGGCGAGGCCGACTTCATCGTCGCCAAGCACCGCAACGGCCCGACCGCGAACATCACGGTCGCCTTCCAGGGCCACTTCTCCCGGTTCGCCGACATGGCGCACGACGGCGGGATGTAGCCCCGGCCGTCAGTGGCAGCGCGTCCCCTCACCGGGCGCGACCCGTCCCGCGCCCGGACGCGTCCACTGGGCGACCGGGCGACCGTCCCGGCGCCACCAGCCGCTCGGGCCGTCGGGCTGCGGCCAGCCCTCGGGGACGTCCTGCCAGGTCTCCTTGCGGCCGTGCACGGTCAGGTCCAGCAGGGCGAGGCTCGTCATGCTCGCCTCGACGCCGCGGCCGACCGTCTCGCCGGTGAGGAACACGCGGTCGACGACGCGCAGGTAGGCCGAGAACATGCCGCGGGTGTCGAGCAGGCCGCCGCCGACGACCGGGTCCGCCGTCCCGCGGCCGGAGTACCAGGGCACGGTGTAGCCCATGAAGTCGACGAACGGCGCGACCTCGTCCCACCGCCCCTCGCACACCACGGCGAACGCGACGCCGCGGGCGTGCAGGTACGACGCGTCGTGCACGTGCCAGATGCTGAGGGTGCAGCCCTCGCACTGGTCCTCGATCGGCTGCCCGTCGTGCCACATGTGCCGGTAGACCAGCAGCTGGTCGTGCTCGCCGAACAGGTCGGCGAACGGCACGGGGCCGTCCGGCCCGGTGACGAGCGAGGTGGCGTCGACCTCGGTCATCGGCAGGCGGCGCCGCGCGGCGGCGATGGCGTCGCCCTCGCGGGTGTGCGCCTTCTCGCGCACCAGCAGCTCGCGGCGCGCGGCGAGCCAGGCCTCGCGGTCGACGACCGGCGGGACGGCGGTCACCGCGGGAGCCTGTCCGCGACGCGGTAGAACGCGCACTGCATCGCGATGTCGCCACCGGCGACCCCGACCGGCCTGTCGCCGGCCACCGCGCGCGCCTGGCGGATCGCGCTCTCGACGCCGTCGGTGACGAAGGTGAACGGGCCGGGGTCGTCCTTCCACTCGTCCGGCACCTCGTGCGTGACCACGAAGCTGGGGATGCCCATCGGGTCGTCACCGCCCCACGCCTGCGCGTCGTCGAAGGTGCGGCGTCCGGTGACGTTCGCGCCGAGCTCGAAGGCGTCGCGGACGACCGGCGCGCTCGCCTCGTGCACCTCCTCGGTGCCGTGGACGGGACGGGCGACGAAACCGTCGAGCGACATGGACATCTCGATGACGACGCGAGGGCCTGGGCCTGCGCTGCGGGTGGTCATGGAGGGTGGACCGCCGCCGGACCGGGAAGTCAGCGGTGCGGCAGCGACCCGGAGGTCGAGAATGGGGCTCGTGGACGCTCCCGACCCGACCTGGCGGCCCCTGACCCGCGACGACGTGGTGGCGCTCGCCGCGCTGCGCAACCTCGCCGAGGACGTCGACGGCACCCACCAGCCGATGGACGCCGACCAGCTCGCCGAGGTCCTCGACCAGCCGCGGTTCGACCCCGCCCGCGACACCGTCTCGGCCTGGGACGGCGACCGGCTGGTGGCGTCCGGGATCGTCGGGGTGCGCGACGAGCTGGTCGACGGGCGCGCGCTGGTCGGGCTCGACGGCGTGGTGCACCCCGACCACCGCGGCCGAGGGCTCGGCGTCGCGCTGCTGCGCGCCCAGGAGCGGCTCGGGGCCGACCTGGCCGCCCGGCGGTTCCCCGGCGAGCCGGTGCGGCTGCGCACCTCGGGCGGGCTGCCGGGCTCGGCGGCGCAGCGGCTGCTCGAGCAGGAGGGCTACGTGCCGGGCAACCGGTTCGTCACGATGGCCGTCGACCTGGCCGGCTGGGACGACCCCGGGCTGCCGTCGTCGGCCGTGGCGCCCGACCCCGAGGCGCTCGTCGCCACCCGGGACGCCCACAACGACGCGTTCCGCGACCACCGCAACCACAGCGATGTCCCGGCGGACGACTGGGCGCACTGGACGGGCTCGCGCGCTGCCCGCCAGGACCGCAGCGCGGTCCTCGTCGAGGACGGCCGGGTGCTGTCGTACGCGCTCGCGGGCGAGTTCGAGCCGGGCGTGCTGCACGTGACGATGGTCGGCACCCGGCGGGAGGCGCGCGGTCGCGGCCTCGGCCGGCAGGTCCTGCTGCAGCACCTGCGCGCCGCGCGGACGGGCGGGTACGCGGTGTCCGAGCTCGAGGTCGACGACGACAGCCTCACGGGCGCGAACCGGCTCTACGAGTTGGTCGGGTACCGCGCGCTGCGCACCATCTCGCGGTACGTCAAGGACGTCGCCGACGCCGGGTGACGGCGACGACCCCCAGCGCGAGCAGGACGCCGCCCGCGTAGGCCACCAGGTCCCACGCGTCGAAGCCGCTGCCGAGCACGAACCGGGCGAGGGGGACGCGGTCCGCCGCCAGGCGCGGGACGTCCGTGAGCTGCAGCAGCTCGACGGCCAGGCACCAGGTGCCGGCGACGCCGGCGAGCACGGCCAGCGGCGCGCGTGGCGCGAGGAACCAGACGCCGAGGGTGACAAGTGCGGCGTAGAGCAGGTCGCCGGGCTTGTCGGCGACCGGGAGGTCCGACGCCGCCACCGCGAGCCCGGCGACGAGCGTCACGACGCACGCGAGCGCGGGGACGACGCGGTCGCGCACCCGCTCAGGCAGGGAGCACCCCCGCCGCGCGGGCCTCGCGCAGCCAGTCGGGGAACTCGCCGAGCAGCCGCCGGTAGAGCTCGGCGTCGTCGACCTGCTCGATGTCGTCGACGGCGAAGAACCCGACGTTGTCGACCACGCGCCCGTCGAGCTCGTCGAGCCGCTCCAGCACGCCGTACTTCGCCTTGCCCAGCCCGACGAACTGCCAGAACGCCGGCAGCCCGGACGCTTCGCGCACCAGGGCGGCGATCTCGCCGCGCTTGCTGAACCCGCCGTCGGTGAAGAACAGGACGAGCGTGGGCGTCCGGTCGCCGGGGCGCAGGTCGTCGAGCACCGCTCGCATGATGGGGATCTCGTCGTTGCCGTGGCCGATCGCGTTGTAGTCGACGCCGCCGACGATCCCCTTCAGGTGCAGGTGCGTCTCGGCCCAGGTGTCGAGGTCCTCGACCCGCAGGTCGGGCAGCCGCAGGTACGAGCGGGCGTAGAGGTAGGCCTCGAGCGAGCCGTCGTCGTCGAGCTGGACGGCGACCGGCACCATCCGGTCGACCACCCGGTGGATCACCTTGTGCCTGTACAGCTCCTGCATCGACCCGGTCTTGTCGACCACGAGCACCACCCGGGCGCGCTGGCCGTCGGCGCCCTTGGACAGCAGCACCTTCTGGACCTCGCGCTTGCGCAGGTCGAGCTGCTCGCGCTTGGCGAGCGAGACCTTCTCCTCGCCCGGGACGGTGCGGACGCCGCCGGCCGGCACCGTCGCGACCGGCTCCGCCGCGGCCGCGGGCGCGTCGTCGGAGGCCACCTCGACGCCGAAGTGCTGGACGAGCCCGGCCAGCCCGGTGTCCCACCCGGCGGCGACGTTGCGCAGCTTCCAACCGTCCCCGCGCCGGTAGAGCTCGACGAGCAGCGCCGCCCGCTCGACCCCGAGGCCGGACGCCGGCGCCGTGACCGACGTCCCGGCGCCGGTGACGGTGACGCCGAGCCCGGGCACCCGGCCGAGCGCTCCCGTCACGCCGTCGTCGAGCGCGACCGCGACGGCCAGGGTCACGACGTCGGCGGGGACGCGGGTCAGGTCGGCGCGCACGGCCGCACCGCCGACCAGCTCGACCGCACCCTCGGGCGAGCGCGGCTGGTTGAAGAACACCAGGTCGTCCTCGCGCCGCACCCGACCGTCCGCGCCCAGCTGCAGCACCAGCAGGTCGACGGCGCCCGGCTGAGCTCCCGCCACCGCGACGTCGACGGTGCCTCCGTCGAGCCCGGTGTTGGCCCCCTTCACCAGCTCGCTCACACCGCCGGACGCTACCGGTCCGGACGGCCCGCTCAGGGTGCGGGCACGTACTCCTGCACCACGCGGGTGCTGGTCACGGTGCCGTCGCGGGCCACCTTGGACGCGGTGACCTCGGTGGGCGCGACGCCCTCCTCGACCCAGCGCTGGATCGCGGTCAGCCAGTCGACGGTGTCCTCACCGGGTCCGCCCGAGCAGTGGTAGACGCCCGGCAGCAGGAACAGCCGCAGGAAGTCCTGGGTCTGCTCGCGCCCGCCGGAGGCCGCCATCGCGTCGCGGACGTACTCGACCGTGCCACCCGCGGTGATGAGCGGGTCGGCCCAGCCGTGGTAGACGAGCAGCTTGCCGCCGGCGGCGTCCAGGTCGGCGAGGTCGGGGTCGTCGGCGTTGTAGATCCGCGCCTTGGCCTCGAGCTTGCGGGCGTCCCTCGTCGGGTCGAAGTCGAACAGGCTGTACTCCGGGCCCGGGTCGGACGGGAAGGCGAGGTACCGCAGCACCTCCTGCGCGTAGTTGCCGCCGCCGGACAGCGCCGCGTCGGTGCCGATCGAGGCGCCGGGCCAGCCGGCCTCGGAGCCGCGCGGCATGCCCGCCGGGTAGAGCTGGCGCCCGCGGGCGTCGACGGGCGGCGCGTAGAACGCGCGGGCGACGGCGACCTGCTCGGCGGTGAGGCAGTCGGCGGCGTCGTCGCCGGCGCACTGCACCACCGACGGGTCGACGGTGCAGGCGTCCGGGTTCCCGACCACGCCGTCGGTGCGGCCGTCGGTGGCGTCGCAGGCCGCGAGCACGGCGGCGGCCAGCACCCGGGCCTTGGCCTGGGTCAGGATCACCGTGCCGTCGGCGCGCCGGTTCACGGTCTCGAGGTGGCCCTGGGACAGCGGCGCCAGCTGGTTCTGGTAGACCGCCGGCGCGCCGGCCACGATGCCGTCGAAGTCGTCGGGGTAGCGCTGCGCCTCGACGAGCGCCTGCCGCCCGCCGGTGCTGCAGCCCTGGAAGTACGAGTACTCCGGTGCCGCGCCGTAGAAGGTCTCGGTCAGCGCCTTGCCGGCCTGCGCCATGAAGTGCGGTGAGCGGTAGCCGAAGTCGAGCTCGGCCCTGCGGTTCTGGTACGCCCAGGTGCCGATGCCGCTGCTGCCGGCGTGGCCGGTGTCCTCGGCGGCGACGGCGAAGCCGCGACCGAGGGCCTGGCCGCACGACGCGATCGGCACGGCGCCGCAGAAGCCGCCGCACCCGGTCTGGAAGTACCGGCCGTTCCACGTCCCCAGGGGGAGTCGCATCGTGAACCGGATCTCGCCGATCGTGCCCTGCAGCTCGCAGTAGCCGTCGGCGCCGGCCGTCGTGGGCACGGTGACGGCCGAGCGGACGCGGGCCGTGCGCACGGTGTCGTCCGCGGTGACCTCGACCTTCTGGCCGAGCATCTCGCCGCACGACAGCGCCGGGGCGGCGGCCGCGGTGGCGGCCGCAGTGGTCGACTGCGCCGGCACGGCACCGCCGGCGACGAGCACCGCGCTCGCGAGCAGCGACAGCAGGGTCAGGTGGGGTCGACGCATCGCAGCTCCCGGAGGTCCGCTCGCCGGACCGTCCCGGGCGAGAGGAGGCCAGTCGAGCGCTCCGGCGGCCGTCCGTCAAGAGGGTGGACGACATTGGCGGGCAACGGGTTTCACGTCGTTCCGCCCAGCGGTCCGGACGGTGCCGGTGTTCCGCCGGCGGGAACGACCCGCGTCCGCTTGGGTGCCTGTCCGTTTCCCCACTTCAGTGGTCGCGCTGGCGTGTCACACGTGGTGCGACGCCACTTCGGTGTCACATCCGGCACTGAACTGACGAAACGAGCAGCCGGGGGACAAGACGAGCCGGGGGACGGGGGTCAGCGGCGGCGGCCGGCCCAGGTCCACGCGTAGGCGTCGTCCTCGGCGGCGGCGCCGGCCTCGCCGAGCTCGAGCGGGCGGAAGGTGTCGACCATGACGGCGAGCTCGTCGAACGCCTCGGCGCCGAGGCTCGCCTCGATCGCGGCCGGCTGCGGGCCGTGCGCGTACCCGCCCGGGTGCACCGAGATCGACCCGATGTCGATCCCCGACCCCTTGCGCGCCTCGTAGTCGCCGCCGACGTAGAACATGACCTCGTCGCTGTCGACGTTCGAGTGGTAGTACGGCACCGGCACGGCGAGCTCGTGGTAGTCGACCTTGCGCGGCACGAAGTTGCAGATCACGAAGTTCCAGCCCTCGAAGACCTGGTGCACGGGCGGCGGCTGGTGCACCTTGCCCGTGATCGGCATGTAGTCCTCGATGTTGAACGTGTACGGGTACAGGCACCCGTCCCAGCCGACGACGTCGAACGGGTGCGTCGCGTACGTCATCCGGGTGCCGACCACCCCGCCCGGGACGTTGCCGCGGTGCTTCACCAGGACGTCGACGTCCTCGCCGTCGACGGTGAACGGCTCTGTGGGGCCGTGCAGGTCGCGCTCGCAGTACGGCGCGTGCTCGAGCAGCTGGCCGTAGCGCGACAGGTACCGCTTCGGCGGGGCGATGTGGCTGCTGGCCTCGATCGGGTAGAGCCGGCTCGGGCCGTCCGTGGTGTCCGGGACCCAGCGGTGGGTCGTCGCGCGCGGGATGAGCACGTAGTCGCCGGTGCGGTAGGGCAGGACGCCGAACACGGTCTCGACGGTGCCCGCGCCCTGCTCGACGTACACGCACTCGTCGCCGACGGCGTTGCGGTAGTAGGGGCTGACCTTCCCGGCCCAGACGTAGGACAGCCGCACGTCGCCGTTGCCGAGCACGAGCCGACGTCCGGTGACGGCGTCGACGTCGGCGGCGGCGTCCGCGTCGAACAGCGTGTGCAGCTTCAGGTGCCGCGCCTTGAGCGGGTGGTTGGCGGAGGTCGTCTGGTCGCCGAGGTCCCACACCTCGCTCGCGACCAGGGCCGACGGGACGCCGGAGTGGTAGAGCAGGGAGGAGTCGGACGAGAAGCCCTCCTCACCCATCAGCTCCTCGTACCGCAGCCGGCCCTCGGCGTCGCGGTGCTGGGTGTGCCGCTGCCGGGGGACCGAGCCCACCTGCCGGTAGTACGCCATCGTCGACCGCCTCCTCCGCGGTGCGTCCGGTAATCGGACGCGCCTGTTCTCTTTCAGGAGACTGTTCGCTACCGTGCCGAGCGTGTCAATCCCCGCGCCGCTGCGCGCCCTGGTCGACGACGCCGCGGTCTTCCCGCCCGGCAGCGCCTCGCTCGACGACGCGCTGCGCGCGCACGACGGCTACCGCCGCTCGGGCTTCGCCGACCTGGTCGGTCCGCTGGTGCTCGGCGCCGACCTGCTGCCGGCGCTGGTCGAGCGGGTCGAGGCGCAGCGGCCCACCGCGCCGCTGCGGATCGCCGTGGTCACGGCGGCCGACGCGGTCGAGGACGCCGTGCGGCAGGTCGCCGGCCCCGCCGGTGTCGCGGTGGCCGCGCTGGAGGTGCGGCTCGATCCGTCCGCACCCGGCGACGCGCAGGTGGCGCAGCTGGCCGTCGACCGGCGCGACCTCGTCGACGACGGCTCCCTCGACGCCGGTGCAGCGGTCGTCGTCGAGGTCCCGCGCCCGCCGGCCGGAAGCGACCCGGCCTGGGACGACCTGCTCGACGCCGTGCGCGACAACGGGTTCCGGCTGAAGTTCCGCACCGGCGGCGTGACTGCCGACGCGTTCCCGTCCGAGGACGAGGTCACCCGCTGGGTCCTCGCCGCCCGCGACCTCGGCGTGCCCTTCAAGTGCACCGCCGGTCTGCACGACGCCGCGCGGCACACGGTGCACGGCACCGGGTTCGAGCACCACGGCTACCTGAACGTCCTGCTGGCCGCGACCCTTGCGGCCGCGGGCGGCGACGCCGACGCGGTGCGCGCCGCGGTCGCCGAGCGCGACCCGCACGTCCTCGCCGCGCAGGTGCGCGACGCGGGGGAGCCGGCGCTGCTCGCCGGGCGCGACCTGTTCACCTCCTACGGCTCGTGCAGCGTGCTCGAGCCCCTGCAGCACCTCGTTGACCTCGGCCTGGTCGACGCCGCCACCACAGGCACCGAGCCCGTCGAGGAGCCCCGCGCATGACCGCGTCCACCCCGTCCCGTCCGACCTGGGTGCCCGGTGCCGCCGGCTCGCTGCACGACGTCGACAACCTGCCGTACGGCGTCGCGGTGCCGCCCGGTGGCGACGCCCGCGTCGTCGTCCGGATCGGCGACCACGCGCTCGACCTCGCGGCGCTCGCGCGGACCGACAGGCCCACGGACGCACCGCTGTTCGCGACCGGTTCGCTCAACCACCTGATGGCGGCGGGTCCGTCGACCTGGGCCGCCGCGCGCGCCTGGGTGACCGACCTGCTGACGGACCCGGCGCGCGAGGCCGAGGTCGCCCCGCACCTGCTGCCGCTCGACGGGCTCGAGCTCCGCCTGCCGTGGGAGGTCGCCGACTACGTCGACTACTACGCGTCCGAGCACCACGCGACGAACGTGGGCCGGATGTTCCGCCCCGACGGCGACGCGCTGCTGCCGAACTGGAAGCACCTGCCGGTGGCCTACCACGGTCGCGCGGGCTCGGTCGTGGTGTCGGGCACCGGCATCCACCGTCCGTGCGGGCAGCGCAAGCCGCCGCAGGCCGACGTCCCCGACCAGGGTCCGTCGCGCCGGCTCGACATCGAGGCCGAGCTCGGGTTCGTCGTCGGGCGTGGCGTCCCGCTCGGCGAGCGGGCAGGCACGGACTCGTTCCGCGACACCGTGTTCGGCGTCACCGGCGTCAACGACTGGTCCGCGCGCGACCTGCAGGCCTGGGAGTACGTGCCGCTCGGCCCGAACCTGGCGAAGTCCTTCGCCACCAGCGTCTCCGCGTGGGTCACGCCGCTCGTCGCGCTCGACGCCGCCCGCGTCCCGCTGCCCGAGCAGGACCCCGCCGTGCTGCCCTACCTGCGGGAGACCGACCGCAGCGGCTACGACATCGCGATCGAGGTCGAGCTCTGCGGCGAGGTCGTCGCCCATCCGCCGTACGCGTCGATGTACTGGAGCCCGGCCCAGATGCTCGCGCACCTGACCGTGAACGGCGCCAGCCTGCGGGTCGGCGACCTGTTCGCGTCCGGCACCGTGTCGGGGCCGCAGCGCGGCCAGCGCGGTTCGTTCCTCGAGCTGTCGTGGGGCGGGCAGGAGCCGTTCACCGCCGGCGGCCGCGAGCGCACCTTCCTCGAGGACGGCGACGAGGTCGTCCTGCGGTACACCGCGCCCGGCACCCTCGGCGGCCGGATCGCGCTCGGCGAGGTGCGCGGCACGATCCTGCCCGCGCGTCCGCTGGACGGCTGACGTGGCCGAGCCCGCCGCCGGCCCGGAGGGCTCGCAGACCCTCGAGCGGGGGCTGGCGGTGCTGCTCGCCCTCGGCGCCGCCGACCACGGGCTGACCGCCAGCGAGGTGGCGGGCGCCTGCGGGCTGCACCGCTCGATCGCCTACCGGCTGCTCGTCTCGCTGGTGCGCACCGGCTTCGCGGTCCGCGACGACGCCGGGCGCTACCGACCGGGGCCGGCGGCCACCTCGCTCGCCGACCGGGTGCGCCCACGGGTGCGCGCCGTCGCCGAGCCCGTCCTGCACCGGCTCGCGGCCCGGCTCGACGCCACCGCCAGCCTGGTCGAGGTGGTCGGCGACGCCGCGGTCGCGACGGTCGTCGCCGAGCCCCCCACGGACGGGCCGCGCTTCTCGTACCGCCTCGGGGCCCGCGACCCGCTCGACCCCGGCGCCGTGGACGGCGACCGTGGTCGCGGCCTCGGCCGCCACCGGGCC
>NZ_BAAHAF010000173.1:0-63127 GCF_054777815.1 Angustibacter speluncae
CACCTCGCCGGCACGCACCTCGACCGCGCGCACCCGGTGGCGGCGCAGCTGCGCCCCGCGCGCGACGGCGGCCCGGGCGATCCGCTCGTCGAGCACCGCGCGGGGCACCACGTGCGCGGCCCGCTGCATGTCACCGGCGACCTGCGGGCCGTCGGGGCGGCCGAGATCGAGCCGCGCGACCGGGGCGAAACCCTCGGTGAGCGAGGCGGTCTCGACGCCGAGCGCGGCGAGCACGTCGAGCGCGTGGGGCGCGACGCCGTCCCCGCAGGCCTTGTCGCGGGGCAGGTCGTCGCGGTCGAGCAGCAGCACGCGCGCGCGAGGGCGGGCGGCCAGGGCGCCGAGGGCAGCCGCGGCCCCCGCCGGGCCGGCACCCACGACGACCAGGTCCCAGACCGGCTCGCTCACGTGCCCACGGCGGCGGGCGCCGCGGGCCGGGCCAGCTCGCGGACGGCAGCACCGAACACGGCGGGCAGGGCGACGGCGGCGGGCACGAGCGCGCGGCGCACGGGTCGCAGCCGGGTGGCGGTGACCAGGCCCCCGGTCAGCAGCGCGTAGCGGCGGTTCGCCGTGCGCCAGCGGCCCTCGTAGGCGCGCACGTCGTGGTCGCGGACGGCCTCGACGGCGTGGCGGGCCTGCACGAGCCCGAGCGCGATGCCCTCGCCGGTGAGGGCGTCGACGTACCCGGCGGCGTCGCCGACCAGCAGCACGCGGCCGGCCGTGCGCCGGGACGAGCGCTGGCGGAGCGGGCCGGCACCGCGGGTGCTGCCCTCGGTCGGCGCCCCCGCCAGACGCGCTGCCAGCGTGGGGAACTGGGGGAGCAGCTCGTCGAACCCCCGTCGCTCGCGGGTGAGCAGGGCCACCCCCACGAGGTCGTCGGCGACGGGGGTCACGTAGGCCTCGGCGGTGGGTCCCCAGTGCACCTGCACGTGGTCGTCCCACGGCGCGAGCCGCACGTGCCGCCGCAACCCGTGCCGGCCGCCGGCCGAGCGCACCGGGCGGTCGAGCCCGAGCGATCGCCGCAGCGGCGAGTGCAGGCCGTCGGCGGCCAGCACGTACCGCGCGCGCAGCACGTCGCCGTCCGCCAGCCGCAGCCGCACCTCGTCGTCCTGGTCGAGGCCGGCGACCGTCGCGCGCAGCACGGGCACGCCCGCGCGGTCGACGGCCTCGCGCAGCGCCGTCGAGAGCGTGGTGCGGCGGACACCGCGCCCGGGCCCGTGGCCGAACGGGACGGCGACGTCGCGACGTCCGTCGGTGTAGCGGATGCCGGTGAGCGGGCGTCCCGGCGGGTCGACGTCGAGGGCGGCCAGCTCGGCCAGCCCACCGGGCATCAGCCCCTCGCCGCAGGCCTTGTCGACCGGCCCGTCGCGCCGCTCGACGAGCGCGACATCGAGCCCGGCGCGCGCCGCGTGCACCGCGCAGGCGAGCCCGACCGGCCCGCCGCCGACGACGACGACGTCGTGCACGGTCACGTCGTCCTCGCCGCCGGTGCGGCCGAGGTGAGGGCCTCGTCCTCGACCCGGATGCGGGTGCGCAGCAGCACGGTGTCGAGGACGGTGAACACCAGCGCGGTCAGCCACGCGCCGTGCACCAGCGGCAGCGCGATCCCCTCGACCACCACGGCGACGTAGTTCGGGTGCCGCACGAACCGGTACGGGCCGTGCGCCACCAGCGGCTCGCCGGGCAGCACGACCACCCGCGTCGACCAGCGGCGGCCGAGCGACCCGATGCACCACCAGCGCAGGCCCTGCGCCGCGACCACGAGCACGAGCGCGGTCCACCCCAGCCAGGGCGTGAACACGCGGTGCAGCAGCCACACCTCGGCGACAGCGCCGACGAGGAAGCCGGTGTGCAGCACGACCATCGCGGGGTAGTGGCCGCGGCCGTGCTCCACGCCGCCCTGCGACAGCGCCCACGCGACGTTGCGCCGGGTGAGCACCAGCTCGGCGAGCCGCTCGAGCCCGACCGCCACCACCAGCAGCGTGAACAGCACCTGCGACGTCACGCCGCCGCACCCCCTTCGTCGTCGTCGGCCCGCAGCAGCACGGTCTCGAGGCAGAAGCCGGGCCCCATCGCCATCAGCACGCCGTGGCTGCCCGGCGCGGGCGGCCGGTCGCGCAGGGTGTCGGCGAGCACGTGCAGCACCGACGCCGACGACAGGTTGCCGATGCGGTCGAGCGAGGCCCAGGTGACGCCGAGCGCCTCCGGGGCGACGTCGAGCGCGGCCGCGAGGGCGTCGAGCACCTTGGGGCCACCGGGGTGGGCGACCCACCACCCGACGTCGGCGCGGGTGAGGCCCTCGCCGTGCAGGAAGCGGTCGACGTCGTCGCCGACGTGGTCGCGGACGAGCTCGGGCACCTCGGCGCCGAGCACGACCTTGAGACCGCCGGCGCCGACGTCCCAGCCCATCGCGCGGTCGGTGCCCGGGTAGAGGCGGCTGCGGCTGCCCAGCACCTGCGGACCGCGGCCACCGCGGTCGCGCCCGGTCAGGACCACGGCGGCGGCGCCGTCGCCGAACAGGCCGGTGGCCACCAGGTTGGCGGGCGAGGTGTCGTCGCGCTGCAGCGTGAGGCTGCAGAGCTCGACGGCGACCAGCACCGCCACGTGGTCCGGGTGCCCGACGAGGTGGTCGTGCACGCGCGCGATGCCGGCCGCCCCGGCCACGCAGCCCAGGCCGAACAGGGGGATGCGGCGCACGTCGTCGCGCAGCCCGATCCGGGCCGCGATCCTGGCGTCGAGCGAGGGGGCGGCGAGCCCGGTGACCGTCGTGGTCATCACCAGGTCGACGTCGGACGGCTGCAGGCCGGCGTCGGCGAGGGCCGACGCCAGCGCGCGGGCGCCGAGATCGACGGCGACCCGCAGGAACTCGTCGTTCGACTCGCCGAAGTCGCGCAGCGCCGGGTAGCGCTCGAGCGGCAGGGCGAGGTGGCGGGTGGTGACGCCGGCGTGCGCGTGCAGCCGCTCGAGCGCCGCCACCTGCGTGCCGCTGACGCCGATCGTCTCGGCGAGCGTGCGCGTGATCTCGCCCTGCTCGTAGCGGTGGTCGGGGAGCACGCCCCGGACGGCCGCGATGCGGGTCACTCGTCCATGCCTCCGTCGGTCGTCCAGGAACCTCTCCGACCCTAACCTCGGACCGTGCACCCCACGACCCGCAGCCCCGCCGGCCCGCTCGCGGCCGCCCGTGCGCTCGTGCTCTCGTGCCACCCCGGGCCGACGGTGGCCGTGGTGGTGCTCACAGCGCTGCTCGCCGCGGCCGCGGGGCTCGCGCCCGGGCGGGCCGCGCTGGTGGTCGCGGCGGTGCTGGCCGGCCAGCTGTCCATCGGGTGGCTGAACGACCTGCTCGACGCCGACCGCGACCGCGCGGTGGGCCGCCGCGACAAGCCGCTGGCCGCCGGGGCGGCGTCGTCGCGCACGGTGCGGGTCGCCATCGCCGTGGCCGCGGCGCTGTGCGTGCTGCTGTCGCTGCTCGCAGGGGTCGTCGCGGGGCTGGTGCACCTGCTCGGCGTGGCGATGGGCTGGGCGCACGACCTCGGGGTGAAGCGCACCGTGCTGTCGCCGCTGCCGTACGCGGTGGCGTTCGCGTGCCTGCCCGCCTTCGTGTGGCTCGCCCGGGGGCCGAGTGCGGGCCCGCCGCCGGCGTGGGTGCTGGGCTGCGGCGCGGTCCTCGGCGTCGGCGCGCACCTGCTGAACGCGCTGCCCGACCTGGCCGACGACGTCGCGACCGGTGTCGTCGGCCTGCCGCAGCGGCTGGGGGAGCGGGCCGTGCGCCTGGTCGCACCGGCGCTGCTGCTGGCCGGCCTGGTGCTCGCCGTGCTGCTGCCGGGCACCGGCGGTGGGGCGCCGCCGCTCTGGGCGTGGGCGGTGCTGGTCGCAGGGGCCGCGCTCGCGGTGGTCGCCGCGTCGCGGCGCGGGCGGATCCCGTTCGTCGCCGCCGTCGGCGTCGCGCTGCTGTGCGTGGTCGCCCTGGTCGTCCGGGCCTGACCCGCCGTCACGGTCAGCGCGCGTCCCGCACACGCCGCAGCACCGCGTCGGCGACGTCGTCCGGTCGCGTCTCGGGCAGCCAGTGACCTGCCTCGAGCTCCACGAACCGGTACGCCCCGCGCACCTGGCGGGCCGTGAGGTCGGCGGCCCGCCGTCGCAGCGCTGGGTCCCGCGCCCCCCAGACGTACGTGGTGGGCACGTCCACGGGCCCGATCGGCCTGCGGGAGAACGGGATCGCCCGGTACCAGTCGAGCGCGGCGCGGCGTGCGCCGAACGAACCGAGCCGGCGCGCGTAGCGCTCGGCCGTGGCGGGCGGCAGGCCGGACGAGCGGAGCAGCCGCGGCAGCACGAGCGGCAGGGCGAGCTCGGGCAGCACCGGCAGCTGGAACGCCGCCATGTACCAGGACGCGAGCGCCTGCTCCCCGGGCAGCGCCGCCACCATGGCGGCCGGGTGCGGCGTCGACAGCACGGTCAGGGATCTCGTGCGCTCCGGCAGCCACGCGCCGAGGGCCCACGCCACCGCGCCGCCCCAGTCGTGCCCGACGACGTGGGCGGCCGCGACGCCGCGGTCGTCGAGCAGGGCCTCGACGTCGGCCACCAGCTCGGCCGTGCGGTACGCCCACCGTCCCCACGGCCGGGCGTGCGGGGCGTAGCCGCGCTGGTCGGGCACGAGGGTGCGCAGGCCGGCGGCGTGCAGGTGCGGCACGACGTCGTCGAAGGCGCTGCCGTCCTGCGGGAACCCGTGCAGCAGCACGACCGGCTCGCCGTCGGGCGGCCCGCCGTCGCGGACGGGAAGCCTCACCGGATGCCGCTGCGCTGGAACCCCTGCACGAACCACCGCTGGAACACCAGGAACAGCACCACCATCGGGACGACGGACAGCAGCGCGAAGGCCATCGTCGCACCGTAGTCGGCGCCGAACTGGCCCTGCAGGTAGAGCAAGCCGATCGGCAGGGTGAACAGCTCGTTCTGCTTGAGCGCGATGAGCGGCCAGGCGAAGTCGTTCCAGGTCGAGAGCACCGTCAGCACGGTCAGCACCGCGACCAGCGGCCGGCACAGCGGCAGCACCACCTGCACGAACACCCGCACCGGTCCCGCGCCGTCGACCCGGGCCGCCTCGATGAGCTCGCGCGGGATGCCGAGGACGAACTGCCGGGCGAGGAACACGCCGAACGCCGACGCCGCGGTCGGCAGGATGACGGCCCAGTAGGTGCCGTAGAGCCCGAGGTCGGTGACGAGCCGGAACTGGGTGACCATGACGACCTGCACCGGCACCATGAGCGTCGCGACCAGCAGCAGGAACACGACCGAGCCGCCCGGCACGCGCAGGTGCGCGAAGGCGTAGCCCGCGAGCAGGTCGACCGCGACGGTGATCGCGGTGGTGACCATGACGATCGCGACGGAGTTGCCGAACCAGGTGGTGACCGGGAACGCGGTGAGCACCCGCTCGAGGTTCTCGAGCGTGAGCTCGCCCGGCCACAGCCGCAGCTCGGGTCCGAGCAGCTCGCGGCGAGGTGACAGCGCCACGACGACCATCCAGTAGAGCGGGAACAGCAGCACCAGCGCGCTCACCACGGCGAGGGCGACCCGCAGCGGGTAGGTCCGGTCCCTCATGCGACCAGGTCCCGCGTCCGGCTCGTCCGCCACTGCACGGCGGTGAAGGCGAGGGTGACGAGCAGCAGCACGACACCGATCGCCGCGGCGTACCCCTGGTCGCGGGTGCGGAAGCCGGTCTCGTAGGCGTAGGTGACCAGCACCGAGGTGGACCTCCCCGGCCCGCCCTCGGTGAGGACGAACACGATGTCGAAGACGTGGAACGAGTAGATGACGTTCATGACCAGCAGGAAGAAGGTGGACGGCCCGAGCAGCGGCACCGTGACGTACCGGAACCGCTGCCACGTGCTCGCACCGTCGAGCCGCGCCGCCTCGTGCAGCTCGGGCGGCACCCCCTGCAGACCGGCCAGGTAGATGAGCATGTTGAAACCGACCCTCCACCAGAGCGTCACGAGCACCACCGAGGTGAACGCCGCGGGTCCGCTCGACTGCCAGGGGACGCCGTCGAGGCCCACCGCCACGAGCAGCTTGTTGGCGATGCCGACGTTCTGGTCGAACACCAGCACGCCGGTGAGCGCGGTCGCCACGCCCGAGATCACCATCGGCAGCACGACGACCGTGCGGAAGAGCCCGCGCGCCGGCAGCACCGAGTTCATCAGCGTCGCCAGCGCCAGCCCGCCCGCCATGCTGATCGGCACCACGACCACGGTGAACAGCACGGTGTTCGCCAGCGACTGCCAGAACGCGTCGTCGCCGAGCAGCCGGGCGTAGTTGTCGAGCCCCACGAACCGGCCGCTGCCGAACCCGTCCGTCCGCTGCAGGCTGGTGACGACCGCCCAGCCCAGCGGCACGAACAGGAACAGGCCCAGCAGGGCCACGGCAGGGGAGAGGAAGCCGTACCCCGTCAGGGACTCGGTGAGGCGCCTGCCCCGGGCGGACGCCACCTCAGCCCTGCAGCGCCTGCTCGATGCCGGCTGTGATCTCCTCGACCGTCTCGTCGGTGGTGCGGCCCCCGACGAACGCGCCCTCCATGGCGTCGCTGAGCACGGTGTTGATGGCCGCCATGCTGGGCGAGGCGACCTGCTCCGCGTCCTGCGGCTCGACGGTGCCCGCCTGGCCGAGGAACACCGTCGACAGCTCCGGCCGCACCGCGAACTCGACGCCCTGGTCGACCAGGTCGGTGCGGGTGGGGAGCAGGCTCGCGGTGGCGCAGAAGGCGTCCATCTGCTCGCGCTCGGTGACGAAGGTCAGGAACCGCGCCGCGAGCTCGCCCTTGGTGGTGCCGGCGGTGGCGACCAGCGCGTTGCCGCCGAGGTCGCTGCCGCCGCGGACGTCGCGCGGTGCGTAGGTGGCGGCCCACTCGAACGGGGCGAGCTCGTCGGCCTGCGGCAGCAGGAAGGCACCGCCGAACACCATCGCCACGGTCTGCGAGAAGAACAGGTCGCTGGCGTAGGTCGACGACTTCACCGAGCTGTTGGCCGGCACCAGGCCGTCGGTGAAGAAGGAGCGGGTGAACTCGATCGCGCGGCGCCCGGCGTCGGAGTCGATGGCGGGGGCCGACAGGTCCTCGGACAGGAACCGGCCGTCGGCCTGGAACAGCCAGCTGAGCCAGCGCGTGATGCCCTGGCCCTGCCAGTTCACCGCGAACGCCGAGCGGCCGCTCGGGGCGACGGCCTGCAGCTTGCGGCCCACCTCGGCGAACTCCTCCCAGGTCCAGGCCTCCTCGGGCGACTGGGGGACGCCGGTGACGCCGGCGGCCTCCAGCGCCGCGACGTCGTAGAGGATCGCCGAGGTGTCGGTGTGGTGCGGCACCCCGAACGGCGTGCCGTCGGACTGCACCGCCTTCCACATCTGCGGCGTGAACGCCTCGCCCACCCCGCCGTCGAGCAGGTCGGACAGGTCGAGCAGCTGGCCCCGGCCCGCGTAGGTGCCGAGGTTGTCGTAGTCGACGCGGAAGACGTCCGGGGCGGTGTCGGACTGCAGCTGGACGTCGATGTTGGGGAAGAACTGCTCGTAGGGCACGGCGTTCAGCTGCACGGTGACGCCGCTGTTGGCCTGCTCGAAGGCGGCGATGACGTCGCGGAAACCCTGCAGCTCGGGGTCGCTGCCCCAGGTGGTGAAGGTGAGGGTGCCGTCGTCGGACGCGGCGGCGTCGTCGGACGAGGCGCCGGTGAACCCGGCGCACCCGGGCAGGACGGCGGTGGCGGACAGGGCGCCGAGAGCGGCGAGGTACTGACGGCGGGACAGGGTCATGCTGGGGCCCTTCTCGTGGCGGGACGCGCCTTCGCGCGCGACGTCGGTGCCGACGCAGCGTGGATCGTGCACTGACACCTCTCCGTGCGCTGGGGCGCCGACCGATGGAAGCGGTCGTGGCAGGTGCAGCGGGGCCAGGAGGAACGTACAGCGCGGCGCCGAGGTCCGCCGGACGAGCCGTACGGTGGAGTGGTCGTCCCACCCCGAGGAGGTCGCCATCACGGCGTACTTCGAGCGCCTCGACGCCTCGACCTTCCGCGCCTCACCGCTGGTCGCGGGCGCGTGGTCGGTGCACGAGCAGCACGTCGCACCGCCGATGGGGCTGCTCGCGCACGAGCTGGTGCGCGACCGCGACGCCCGCGGCCGGTCCGACCTGGTGGTCGGGCGGGTCTCCTACGACATCCTCGGGACGCTGCCCCTGGAGCCGGTCACGACCCGGGTCGAGGTGCTGCGGCCGGGGCGCACCGTCGAGCTGGTCGAAGCGGTGCTGTCGCACGCCGGCCGGCCGGCGCTGCGGCTGCGGGCGTGGCTGCAGCGCCCCGGCGACACCACGGCCGTGGCGGGCTCGCCCCTGCCGTCCGTGCCCGGACCCGACGCGCTGGAGCCGTGGGACCCCTCGTCGGTCTGGCCGGGGGCGTTCATCGGCACCGTCGAGGTGCGGCGCGCGCAGGTCGCGCCCGGACGGGCCGTGTTCTGGCTGCGCACCCCGGTGCCGCTCGTCGAGGGGGAGGAGGTCGGTGCGCTCGCGACCACCGCGGGGCTGCTCGACGTCGCCAACGGCATGACGGTGCGCGCCGCACCGGCCGACGTGGCGTTCCCGAACCTCGACCTCACCGCGCACCTGCTGCGCGAACCGGCCGGCGGATGGCTCGGTTTCGACACCTCGGTCACGTTCGGCGACGCGGGCGTAGGGGTGACCAGCAGCGTCCTGCACGACGGGCGCGGGCTGCTCGGCGCCCTGGCGCAGGGGCTGACGGTCCGGCCGCGCCGGACCTGAGGGGATCAGGAGTCGCGCAGCGCCTCGACCAGCTCGGCCTTCTTCATCGACGAGCGACCCTCGATGCCGATCTCGGCCGCGCGCTTGCGCAGGTCGGCGACCGTCCAGTCGTCGTAGGCCGGCGACTTCCCGCCCTTCGTGCCGACCGAGCTGCGCGACGTGCGCGCCGCCTGGTTGGCGATGCGGGCCGACTTCTGCTTGCTGTTCCCCTCGTCGCGCAGCTTCTCGTACAGCTCGGGGTCCTTGACGCTCGGGCCGGGCCCGGCCTTCTTCCTCGGGGGCATCGTCACCACCTCCTGCCGTCGAGCCTGGGACGCAGGCGGACGGCTCGCAACCGCTGCGTGCTCACGTCCCGCAGAACGTGACGTGGCGGCCGGATCCCGGGGGCGCCGGCGCCGCGTAGCGCTCCTGGCCCGCGCGCTCGACGAACGGGTCGGTGACGACCGCGACCAGCCGCTCCAGCGGGGCGAGGTCGCCCCCGGTGGCGGCGTCGAGCGCCTCCTCGACGAGGTGGTTGCGCGGGACGTACACGGGGTTGGAGCGGTCGGCCAGGTCGGCGTCCGGGCTGGTCGCCGACCAGCGACGCAGCCAGGACGCGGTGAGCTCGCCGCCCGGGAGCAGCGACTGCACGGCCTGGAGGTCCCCGCGCGCGGCCGCACCGAGCGAGCGGAACCCGTTGGTGTGGTCGACCGCACCCGTCTGCAGCAGCACCAGGAAGCCGTCGGCGAGGTCGCGCACGGTGGTGTCGTCCACGGCGTCGATCAGCCCGAGCTTGTCCCGTACGCCCTGCAGCCAGGCACGCTGGAAGGCCGGCAGGAAGCGGTCGAGGGCCTCGGTCGCGAGCTCGACGGCGCGGTCCTGGTCGTCGTCGACCAGCGGCAGCAGCGTCTCGCCCAGCCGGGCCAGGTCCCACACCGCGATCCCCGGCTGGTTGCCGTAGGCGTAGCGCCCGTCGTGGTCGATCGAGCTGAACACCGTGGCGGGGTCGTGGGCGTCGAGGAACGCGCACGGCCCGTAGTCGATCGTCTCGCCGGAGATCGTCATGTTGTCGGTGTTCATGACGCCGTGCACGAACCCGACGAGCATCCAGCGGGCGACCAGCGACGCCTGGGCCGCCACGACGGCGTCGAGCAGCGCGAGGGCCGGACGGTCGGCCTCCGCGGCGTGCGGGTGGTGCCGCGCGATCGCGTGCTCGGTCAACCGGCGGAGCAGGGCGAGATCACCTGTCGCGCGGGCGTACTGGAAGCTGCCCACCCGCAGGTGGCTGCTCGCCACGCGCGCCAGGACGGCACCGGGCAGCACCCGCTCGCGGACCACCGGGCGTCCGGTGGCGACCACGGCCAGGGCGCGGGTGGTGGGGATGCCGAGCGCGTGCATCGCCGCGCTGACGACGTGCTCGCGCAGCATCGGCCCGACCGCTGCCAGACCGTCGCCGCCGCGGGCGAAGGGCGTGCGGCCCGACCCCTTCAGGTGCAGGTCGCGGAGTCGGCCGTCGGCACCGACGAGCTCGCCGAGGAGCAGGGCACGACCATCACCCAGACGGGGTGACCAGCCGCCGAACTGGTGTCCTGCGTACGCCTGTGCGACGGGTGTCGCGCCGTCCGGCACGTGCGCCCCCACGAGGAGCCGGATGCCGTCGGGGGAGCGGAGCCGGTCGGGGTCCAGGCCCACCTCGGCCGCGACGGCGTCGTCGAGCACCAGCAGCCGCGGGTCGGGAGCGGGCTCGGCCGTCCACGGCACGGCCAGCTCCGGCAGCTCGCGGGCGAACCGGGACCCGAGCACGACGGGGTCGGACGAGGTGATGCTCACCCCGTCGAGCCTACGTCGCGCGGACGCCGACGGCCCGCCGGCACCTCGCGGTGCCGACGGGCCGTCGGGACGGAACCGGTTGTCGCGACGACTACTTCACGTCGTAGCGGTCCAGCATCATGACCTTGTCCCACGCCTGCACGAAGTCGTGCACGAACCGCTCCTTGGCGTCGTCGGCCGAGTAGGCCTCGACGATGCCGCGCAGGATCGAGTTCGAGTTGAACACGAGGTCGGCGGCGGTGGCGGTGCGCACGACCGTGCCGCTCGCGTCACGTCCCTCGTAGACGCCCTCGCCCTCCTGCGCGGTGCTCCAGGAGATGCCGAGGTCGAGCAGGTTGCGGAAGAAGTCCTGCGTCAGGACGCCCGGGGTCTCGGTGAACACGCCGTGCTGCGTGCCGCCCGCGTTGGCGCCGAGCACCCGCAGGCCGCCGACCAGGACGGTCATCTCCTTCGCGTCGAGCTCCAGCATGTACGCCCGGTCGACCAGCAGCGTCTCGGCCGGCAGCTTCACGCCCTCGGCGATCCAGCTGCGGAAGCCGTCGGCGCGGGGCTCGAGCCACCGGAAGGTGTCGGGGTCGGTCTGCTCCTGGGTGGCGTCGGTGCGGCCCGGGGTGAACGGGACGGTGATCTGGACGCCCGCGTCGGCCGCGGCCTTCTCGACGCCGGCGGCGCCGGCGAGCACGATCAGGTCGGCGAGCGAGATCTGCTGCGACAGCGACGAGCGCAGCTCCTCGAGCCGGTCGAGGACCTCACCGGTGCCGGCGTTGACGGCCCAGTCCTTCTGCGGCGCCAGCCGCAGCCGGGCGCCGTTGGCGCCGCCGCGCTTGTCGGTGCCGCGGTACGAGGCGGCCGAGGCCCAGGCCGTGCTCACCAGCTGCGAGACGCTGAGGCCGGAGTCGAGCACCTTCTGCTTGATCTCGGCGACGTCGGACTCGGAGACCAGCTCGTGGTCGACGGCGGGCACGGGGTCCTGCCAGAGCTGGACCTCCGACGGCACCCACGGCCCGAGGTAGCGGGACAGCGGGCCCATGTCGCGGTGCAGCAGCTTGAACCACGCCTTGGCGTACGCCTTCGAGAAGGCGTCCGGGTCGTCGCGGAACTTCTCCGAGATCGCCCGCATCTCCGGGTCGGTGATGAGAGCGAGGTCGGTCGTCGCCATCATCGGCCGGTGGAAGACGCCCTCGCGGTGGGCGTCCGGCACGGTGGCCGACGCCGGGTCGGTGGGCTGCCACTGCTTGGCGCCCGCGGGGCTCTCGGTGAGCTCCCACTCCCACGCGAACAGCGTGTCCCAGTAGCTGTTGTCCCACGTGGTGGGCGTCGGCGTCCAGGCGCCCTCCAGGCCGGAGGTGATGGTGTCCTCGGCCTTGCCCTTGCCGAACTCGTTCTTCCAGCCGAGGCCGTTGCCGTGCACCGGGCAGCCCTCGGGCTCGGGACCGACGAGGTCGGGGTTGCCGCCGCCGTGGGTCTTGCCGAAGGTGTGGCCGCCGGCGATGAGGGCGACGGTCTCCTCGACGTCCATCGCCATCCGGGCGAAGGTGATCTTGATGTCGTGCGCGGACGCCATCGGGTCCGGGACGCCCTTCGGGCCCTCGGGGTTGACGTAGATCAGGCCCATGGTGACGGCGGCGAGGGGGCCCTCGTCGAGGTCGAGCGGGTCCTCGCCGGCGTAGCGCTCGTCACCGAGCCAGGTGTCCTCGGGACCCCAGAAGGTCTCCTCGGGCTGCCAGACGTCCTCGCGGCCGAAGGCGAAGCCGAAGGTCTCGAAGCCCATGTCCTCGTGGGCGACGTTGCCGGCGAGCACGAGCAGGTCGGCCCAGGACAGGGCGCGCCCGTACTTCTGCTTGATCGGCAGCAGCAGGCGGCGGGCCTTGTCGAGGTTGGCGTTGTCGGGCCAGCTGTTGAGCGGGGCGAACCGCTGCTCGCCCGCGCCGGCGCCGCCGCGGCCGTCGGCCTGGCGGTAGGTGCCGGCCGCGTGCCACGACATCCGGATGAACAGCGGGCCGTAGTGGCCGTAGTCGGCCGGCCACCAGTCCTGCGAGGTCGTCATGACCTCGACCAGGTCGCGCTTGACGGCGTCGAAGTCGAGCGTCTGCACGGCGGCGCGGTAGTCGAAGTCCTCGCCGAGCGGGTCCGACCGGCGGGAGGTGCGGTTCAGCACGCCGAGGTCGACCTGGTTGGGCCACCAGTCGCGGTTGCTGCGGGGGCGGTGGTCGGTGTCCGCCTTCGGCGACTCGATGACCGGGTTCTCGCTCTCGCTGGTGCTCGCGGTCGTGTCGGTGCCCTGCGGGCTGGCGCTCTCGTCGCGGGGCTTGGGGTCGGAGGTCTGGTCGGTCACGGTGTGCCTTCCTGCTCGGTGCGGATCGGGTGGATCGGGTGGATCGGGTGGTCAGCGGGTGGCGCAGTCGGGGCAGCGGCCCCAGTAGACGACCTCGGCCTCGTCGACGGTGAAGCCGTTCTGGTCAGCCGGGTGCAGGCACGGCGCCTCGCCGACGGCGCAGTCGACGTCACCGATCGCGCCGCAGGACCGGCAGACGACGTGGTGGTGGTTGTCGCCGACGCGTGCCTCGTAGCGGGCGGTCGACCCCGCGGGCTGGATGCGGCGCAGCAGGCCGGCGTCGGTCAGCGTGCGGAGCACGTCGTACACGGCCTGGTGCGACACGGCGCCCAGGTCGGCGCGGGCGGCGCCGATCAGGGCGTCGGTGTCGGCGTGGGGACGCTCGTGCACGGCCCGCAGCACCGACACCCGGGGGCGGGTCACGCGCAACGACGCCGCGCGCAGCATGCGCTCGGCGTCGTCGACGGTGGTCACACCACCGACCCTGCCCTACTTCCTTGAACAGTTCAAGTTTCTGCGGGACCCGGTCGGTGCGACCCGCTCAGTCGGGCCGGACCTCGTCGGCGTGCTCGGCCACGAGCCGCTCCACCTCGAGCCGGTCCGGCTCGTCGTGGATGCGCCGCGCCAGCTCGTCGAGCAGGGCGTCGCTCGCCTGCACGTCGGCCTCGCGCGCGCCCTTGGCGAGCTCCTCGCGGACGGTCTCCTGCGTCGCGCCGTCCTGCCACGACACCACCCGGTCCACCACCGCCTGGAGCGCCTCGACGGTGGCCTGCTGCGTGCTCTCGGTCGCCATGCGACCACCCTCGCCCGGACGCGGGTCGTCCGCATCCCGAGGTGGGGGCCGGCGTCAGACGTCGATGCCGCGCACCCAGCGCTCACCGGCGTCGCCGCCCCACGCGTCCCAGGCGACGCGGCCGGGGGACGGGTAACCCGGTGTGCGGTAGGCGAAGCCGTCCGCCTGCTTGTCGACCGAGTGGCGGGCGAAGTACGCCTGCATCTTCTTCACGTCGGCGTCGCTGAGGGCGACGCCGTCGGCCAGCTGGTGCGCGCGACGGCGTCCGACGTCGGTGAAGCCCTTGCCCGCCTTCCCGTCCTCGATCCAGCGGACGGCGCGCTTCCCGACCTGCTGCACGCCCTTCGGCGGCACGTGCCCGTCAGCCACGGCCGCTCACCCCTGCGCCGGGTAGGGGGAGGCCTTCAGCAGCCGCGCGAGGTGCGCGGTGTTCGCCGCCAGGGAGGAGTTCTGCGAGGCAACCTTCTCGGGCGTCTCGTCGAGGTCCTGGTAGTCGACCGAGCCCATCGCCTCGCCGACCCAGTAGGTGCCGGCGCCGGCGGCGAGGGTGAACCCGACGTCGTTCAGGCCCTGCGCCACCTCCGCGACGACGTGGTGCGCGCCGTCCTCGTTGCCCACCACCGCGATCGCGGCGACGCGACCGGACATGATCGGCCGCCCCTGGTCGTCGGTCTCGGCGATGTCGGCGTCGAGGCGCTCGAGCACCTGCTGGGTCACCGACGACGGGTGCCCCATCCAGATCGGCGCCGCGACCACCAGGATGTCGGCGTCGAGGACGCGCTGGCGCAGCGCGGGCCACTCGTCGCCGTCGCCCATGTCGGCCTCGACGCCGCGCTTGACGTCGTGGTCGACGACGCGCACGACGTCGCCGGTCACGCCGTGCTCGCCGAGCGCCTGCAGCACCTGGCGGCCGAGCAGCTCGCTGGAGGAGTCGGCCGGGGACGGGGTCAGGGTGCAGACGAGCACCAGGGCGGTCAGGGGCGTCGTGTCGGTGGAGACGGTCACCCGTCGAGCGTGCGGTCTGGTCGGCCCCCCCGCATCCCGGGGAGGCTCAGGGGAGCAGGACGACCTTGCCGCGCGCGTGACCCGTGGCCAGGTGCTCGTGGGCCGATCGCACGTCGGTCAGCGCGAAGGTGCGGTCGACCTCGACGCGGTACCTGCCCGCCCCTGCGGCCTCGAGCAGCTCGGCGCGGGCCGCGTCGCGGACCGCCGTGCCCGGGTCGGCGCCCGGCCCGCCCCCCAGCAGCCGGATGCCGAGGCCCGGCCCGCGGGCGAACGCCGCGACCGAGGCGATGCGCCCGCGGTCGGCCACCAGCTCGACGCTGACGTCGACCGCCTCGTCGGTGCCGACCGTGTCGAGGGCGACGTCGACGCCGTCCGGAGCCAGCTCGCGGATGCGGTCGGCGAGACCCGTTCCGTACGAGAGGGGTTCGGCGCCGAGCGAGCGCAGCGCGTCGTGCCGGGGCGGGCTCGCCGTGCCGATGACGCGAGCTCCCCCTGCGACGAGGAGCTGCACGGCGGCGCTGCCGACGGCGCCGGCGGCGCCGTGCACGACGACGGTCTCGCCCGGCGCCGCGCCGGTCGCGTGCATCAGGTGCGCCGCGGTGGTGCCGACGAGCAGCAGGCCGGACGCCTCGGCGAAGGTGAGCGTGGACGGCTTGGCGAAGACGTCGGCGGCACGGGCGACGACCCGGTCGGCGTAACCGCCGGCGACGCGGAAGGCGACCACCTCGTCGCCGGCGCGGACGTGGTCGACGCCGGGTCCCACCTCGGCGACCACGCCCGCGACCTCGTACCCGAGGCGCAGCGGCAGGTTCGCGGGGTCGGTGCCGAACGCGCCGGAGTACGACTTCAGGTCGGCGGGGTTGGCTGCCGCGGCGCGCACCTCGACCGCCACCTCACCCGGACCGGGCGGGTCGTCCGGCACGTCGACCACCTCGAGCACCTCGGTGCTCCCGTACGCCGTCGCCACCACCGCGCGTCCCATGCCGGCCCCAACCCGCCGGGTGGGCCGAGGCATTCCGTGTTGCGCTAACGTCTGATCATCTGATCAGACGTCTGGAGGTGCGCGGTGCCGCACGTGATCCGCGAGCACGCCCACGAGGTGCACCCCGAGGTGGTGCGGGAGGTCCGCGACGCCGCCCTCGACGAGCGCTCCCTGCACGACGTGTCGCGCGTGTTCAAGCTGCTCGGCGACCCCACCCGGTCGCGGCTGCTCTACGCGCTCCTCGACGCGCGCGAGGTGTGCGTCTGCGACCTCGCCGCCGCCACGGGCCTCGCGGAGGCCACGGTGTCGCAGGCCCTGCGCCTGCTGCGTGCCACCGACGTCGTCGTCGCCCGCCGTGACGGGCGCCTCGCGTACTACCGGCTCGCCGACGAGCACGTCCGGCTCCTGCTCGACGTCGCCCGCCGGCACGTCGCGCACCCGGTGGGGGCGGGGTCGTGAGCGCGGGCCACGGGCACGGGCACGGCCACGCCTCGCTCAGCGCCTCCGGGCGGCACCGGGGCCGCCTGCTGGCCGCGGCGCTGCTCGTCGGGTCGTTCTTCGCCGTCGAGCTCGTCGCCGGGCTCCTGACCCGGTCGCTGGCGCTGCTGTCGGACGCCGGGCACATGGCGGCCGACGTCGTGACCCTCGTGGCGGCGCTGGTGGCGACCCGGGTCGCCGCGCGTCCCGACGACTCGGGCCGCCGCACCTACGGCTCGTACCGCGCCGAGGTCCTCGCGTCCGGCTTCGCCGTGCTCGTCATGCTCGGGGTCGCGGTCTACGTGGCGTACGAGGCGTTCTCGCGGCTGGGTGACCCGGTCGCGCCGGCCGCGCTCGGCATGGTGGTCGTCGGCGCGCTGGGCCTCGCGGTGAACCTGGTGGCGCTCGCGCTCCTGCGCCAGGGCTCGCGGGAGAGCCTCAACGTGCGCGGCGCCTACCTCGAGGTGGTGGCCGACACCGTCGGCTCCGTCGGGGTGCTCGTCGCCGGGGCGCTGGTCGCGCTCACCGGCTCGGGGGCGTGGGACACGGTGGTCGCGCTCGCGATCGCGGTCTTCGTCGTGGTGCGGGCCCTGCGGCTCGGTCGCGAGGTGCTCGCCGTGCTCGGCCAGCACGCACCGGCCGGTGTCGAGCCCACCGAGGTGGCCGAGGAGCTGGCGGCCCTCGACGGCGTCGCCGACGTGCACGACCTGCACGTCTGGCAGCTCACGTCCGGCATGGACGTCGCGACCGCCCACCTGGTCACGACCCCGACCGCCACCACCCACGACGTGCTCGACCGCGCCCGGCACACCCTCCAGACGCGGTTCGGGATCGCGCACGCGACCCTGCAGGTCGAGCCCGCCGACCACACCGGCTGCGACGAGATCGCCTGGTAGACCCGCATGGCGGTCTGCGACGCGGGCAGGGGAGCGCCATGACCGACACCACGTCAGCCCCCCGTCCGCTCGCGCTCGTCACGGGGGCGTCCAGCGGCATCGGCTTCGAGATCGCCCGCCAGCTCGTCGAGCGGGGGTTCGACCTCGTCGTCGCCGCGGAGGACGCCCGGCTGGCGGAGGCCGGCTACCAGCTGTTCGAGACCGGTGCCGACGTCGTGACGGTGCGCGGCGACCTGCGCGAGACGGCTGCTGTCGAGCGCCTGCACGAGGCGGCCAGGGGCACCGGGCGCCCGGTCGACGTGGCGGTGCTGAACGCCGGCGTCGGACGGGGCGGCGCCTTCGTCGACACCGACCTCGCGGACGAGCTCGAGGTGATCGACCTGAACGTCACCTCGACCGTGATCCTGACGAAGCTCGTGCTGCGCGACATGGTGGCGCGCGGCGAGGGCCGGATCCTGGTGACGTCGTCGATCGCGTCGACCATGCCCGGTGCGTTCCAGGCCGTCTACAACGCGTCGAAGTCGTTCCTCCAGTCGTTCGTCGAGGCGTTGCAGGAGGAGGTGAAGGACACCGGGGTCACCCTGACCTCCCTCATGCCCGGCCCGACCGACACCGACTTCTTCCGCCGCGCCGACATGCTCGACACGACGGTGGGCCAAGGCAAGAAGGACGACCCGGCGCAGGTCGCGAAGCAGGGTGTCGACGCGTTGCTCGACGGCGACGACAAGCTCGTGGCGGGTTCGCTGAGGACCAAGGTGCAGGGCGCCGCCAACAGCGTCCTGCCCGACTCGCTCAAGGCGAAGGCGCACCGCGCGATGGCCGAGCCGCAGGGCGACGACGCGTAGCCTCTCGCCGTGGGCGAGGGGAGCGGTGCCGACCTGGTGCTGCGCGGCGCCCCCGTCCTCGCGGACGACCGGTGGGACGGCGACTGCCTCGCCGTCCGGCACGGTGTGGTGGTCGGACGCGGCACGTGGGCCGACGTGCGGCACCTGGTGGGGCGCGGCACCCGGGTGGACGACCTCACCGGGTCGTGGCTCCTGCCCGGGTTCCACGACGCCCACGTGCACCCGGTCGCGGGAGGGCTCGAGCGGCTGGCCTGCGACCTGCTCGGGCTGCGCACGGTCGAGGAGTACCTCGACGCCGTCCGCGCCCACGCCGCCCGGCTGCCCGAGGGCGCGTGGGTCACCGGGGGCGGGTGGTCGATGGACGCGTTCCCGCGGGGTGTGCCCGCCGCGGCGCTCCTCGACGAGGCCGTGCCGGGACGTCCGGTGCACCTGCCGAACCGCGACCACCACTCGACGTGGGTGAGCTCGGCGGCGCTGCGGCTGGCGGGGATCGACGCCTCGACGCCCGACCCGCCGGACGGGCGGATCGAGCGCGACGCCACCGGCGCGCCGACGGGCGCGCTGCACGAGGGTGCGATGCGGCTGGTGGCCGACCGCGTGCCGCCCCCGACCGCGGACGAGCAGCTGGCCGGCCTGCTGGAGGGGCAGGCGCACCTGCACTCGCTCGGGATCGTCGGCTGGCAGGACGCGCTCGTCGGGAACGGTCTGGGGATGCACGACACGCTCGGCACGTACGTGCGGGCGCGGTCCGAGGACGTGCTGACGGCCAAGGTGGTGCTGGCGCTGTGGTGGGACCGCGACCGCGGCCTCGACCAGGTCGACGACCTGCGCCGGCGGCGGAAGGTGGCCGCCGACGCGGGACTCCGTGCCACCAGCGTGAAGATCATGCTCGACGGCGTCTGCGAGACCCACACCGCCGCCGTGCTCGAGCCGTACCTCGACCCGACGGGCCGGCCCACGGAGAACCGCGGCCTGTCGTTCGTGGACCGCGACGTGCTGCAGCAGGCGGTCTCGCTGCTCGACGCCGACGGGTTCCAGGTGCACCTGCACGCGCTCGGCGACCGCGCGGTGCGCGACGGGCTGGACGCGATCGCCAGGGCGCGGACGGAGAACGGGGACCGGGGCAACCGGCACCACCTGGCGCACCTGCAGATCGTCGACGACGCCGACGTGCGCCGGTTCGCCGAGCTCGACGCCGTCGCGAACGTGCAGCCGCTGTGGGCGTGCCGCGACGAGCAGATGGAGCGCCTGACGCTGCCGTTCCTCGGTGAGCCGGCGCGTCAGCGGCAGTACGTGTTCGGGTCGCTGCACCGGACGGGCGCGCGGCTGGCGTGCGGCTCGGACTGGCCGGTGTCGGACGCGTCGCCGCTGCGCGGCATGGAGGTGGCCGTGACGCGGCGGGAGACGGGGTCGTCGGCGGAGGCGCCGCCGCTCCAGCCCGAGGAGGCGCTCACGCCGGTCGAGGTGCTGCGGGCGTACACCCGGGGCAGCTGCTGGGTGAACGGGCTGGAGGACAGCAGCGGGGTGCTGGAGGTGGGGCGCGCGGCCGACCTGGTGGCCGTCGACACCGATCTGCTCGGGACGCCGGCGTCGGGCTGGGTCGGCGCGACCGTGGTCGGGACCTGGGTCGACGGGCGCGAGGTGCACCGCGCGAGGTAGGTTGTGGCAGTGGCGAAGTCGATGACATTCGGGCACCTGCAGATCGCCTACGACGACCGGGTGCTGGAGCCGCGGGCGTGGACGACGCTGCAGTCGGAGTGGGCCGCCGCGCTGCTCGACCGGGCACCCGCGGGCCGGGTGCTCGAGCTGTGCGCCGGGGCGGGCCAGATCGGGCTGCTTGCCGTCGCCTCGTCGGACCGCGAGCTCGTGTGCGTCGACCTCAACCCGGTCGCCTGCGAGTTCACCCGCGAGAACGCCCGGACCGCAGGCCTCGCCGACCGCGTCGAGGTGCGCGAGGGCCGCATCCGCGACGTCCTCGGTCCGGACGAGCGGTTCGCGCTGGTGGTCGCCGACCCGCCGTGGGTGCCGAGCGCCGGGGTCGCACGGTTCCCCGAGGACCCCCTGATCGCCATCGACGGCGGCGACACCGGCCTCGACGTGGCGCGCGAGTGCGTCGACGCCGTCGTCGCGCACCTGCTGCCGGGCGGCTCGGCGCTCCTGCAGCTCGGCACGACCGAGCAGGCGACCGAGGTCGGACGCTGGCTCGACCACGTGCCCGATCTCTCGCTCGGCGAGGTGCGGTCGCACCAGGACCGCGGCGTCGTCGCACGTCTCGACCGCGCCCCGGCCTGACGGTCGGATCAGCACCCGGGCAGGCGTTCGACCTCGACGACCTGGTGGGTGCCGAGGGGGCTGGTCCAGTGGTGGGCGACGACGTGGCCGGCGGTGTCGAGGCGCGCGGACACGCGCCAGAGACCGGCGGTCTTCCAGCGGTGGCAGCGGCGCGACCTCGGGCTGAGGTTCTGAACGCTGGTGGGGCCGCGGGGATGGGGAACTTGGTGGTCGAGGTCGCACCTGCTGCTCGGGACGCCGCAGCCGGGGAAGGTGCAGACCGGGTCGCGCGCCCGGACGGTCTCGTCGGTCTCCACCGTCGCCACGTAGGCGCTGGTCGAGTGCTGCGGGTCAGACCGCATCGCGGTCCGCGTCCTGGCGACGAGGGTGGCTCTCGTCCAGCCGGTCTCGGGTGCGGCGCCGAGGCGGACGAGGCGGGTGAGGTGGCCGGTGTCGTCGGTCAGCAGCACGCACGTCGACGCGCCACGGTCGAGCAGCTCCTTCGCCGCGACCCGTGCGGTGGCGGCGGAGGCGTGCACCGGCGCGCCGACGCCGCGGACCTCACCGGGTGCGTCGGCTGCGTCGCCCTCGCCGAGGAGGGTGTCGGCGTGCAGCACCACCCCGAGCTCGCGACGCACACCTGCTCGTGTCGGCTGGTCGCCCAGGACCGCTGCCTCCAACGCGTCGACCTCCGCCATCCCGACCGTGCGGTCACCGAGCTCGTCGCCGCCCAGGGCACGGGCCGCGCCCTGGACCGCGTTCGCGATGGCGACGACCTGCTCGATCGGACCCGTCACCGTCAGCGTCGCGACCGCCGGGTTGCCGGGGTCGACCTCCACCCAGGTGCCGGTGCGTTCGCGCAGGTCGCGACGCACCTGCTCCTCGTGGTCGGTCCGCACCCTGGCCACGGCCTTGCGGACCCGGCTGGTGAACGCCTTCGGCTGCGGGCCGTCCCAGGGCCCGAGCGGCCCGTTGCCCTGCTGCGGCGTGGTCGGCAACGCGTCGAGGACCTCGGCCTCCACGGCCTGCGCGAGGTCGTGCGGCAGGGCCTCGGTCTCCCGGGCCAGCACCCGGGCGCGGACGCCGTCGATCCGGCCGGCTTCGAGCGCCGCCAGCGTCAGCACCAGCGGACCGCACAGCTGGGCCGCGGCGTCGACCTCGCGGGACGCGTGCCAGCGCGCCAGCCCGGTCGCGGCGGCGACCTCGTCGGTCGAGATGGCGTGCAGGTCGTGCGCCCCGACCACCCCGTCACGCGCCGCACCCACCAGCACCGGCAACCCGATCTGCCACGCCTCGGTGGCGTGGACGTCGCGGGTGATCGCGTGGATCAGCCGCAACCTGTCGGCGTCGCGGGCGAAGTCGGTCAGGCAGTGCGCGCGCAGGTCGCCGACCAGGGTGCCCGCGCCGTCGTCCGACCTCATGCATCGACACTAGACCCCAGCACTGACAACAGGTTTCGCGTCCGAGCGGCCTGTGGACGACGACCCCGTACCGGACCGCCTGTGGACGACGAATGCGCCCCGTCCGTCCTGTGCGGATGCAGCTAGCGACGGGGGAGCAGCTGGTGCGTGCCGTCGCACCACGGGGCGCGCTGGGTCTTGCCGCAGCGGCACACGGCGCTGACGGGTCGCGTGGTGCGGTGCCGTGTGCCGTCCGGGGCCTCGACGACGTGGTCGCCACGGATCAGGACGGGGCCGTCGGGGCACACCACGACGTCGGGGTGCTCGAACGAGAGGTCGTCGCGGGCGGGTCCGATGCTCATGCCGCCACCTCCACCCACGAGGCGAGTCGTTCGCCGGCGAACCGGCTCTCGAGGTCGAGGCAGGTGAACGCGCCGAAGAACACGTCGTCGAGCAGCTGCGGCTCGTCGGCGACGAGCGACCCGCAGATCTCCCGGACGGCGACCTGGTCGTGCACGGCGTCGGCCTCCACGTGCTCGTCGTAGTAGGCGATCATCTCGGCCGGCATCCCGAGCCGGGCCAGGCCCTGGGCGATGCGCCGCGAGGGCACCGAGCTGGTGGCCTCGAACGCCGCGAAGTGTCCGAGCGCCGCGCCGCGCAGCCGGCGGTGCAGGCCGAAGAGGGTCATCGTGTTGTTCTGCTCCAGCACGGCGGCCGACGCCTCGTCGACGTACGCGCCGTACGTGGTGTCGAGCCCGCAGGCGCGCATGCCGCGGGCGAACAGGTTCGAGTGCAGGGCGTTCGGGTCGCCGCAGCCGTACTCGTCGTACTGCACCGCCATCAGGCCCGCCTTGGCGCGCGGCGCCAGCCGGGGCACCGCCCACGCCGTCGGGTCGGCCTCCTTGAGGTGGTAGACCGACCGCACCCGCAGCAGCGTGAGCACCTGCTCGCGGGTGGCCGTCCGCTGGATCGCCCCGGACAGCGAGTCGCCTTCGTACCCGGCGACGTACGCGAAGAACGCGTCCGCGAACGCCCCCACGGCGGCGTCGCCACCCCGCACGTCCGGCAGGTCGGTCGGCGGGCGGTACCGCTCCCGCAGGCGCGCCTCGAGGTCGCGTTCCAGCACGCGCCGCGCCGCCAGCAGGGGCGGGTGCCACTCGAGCTCGTCGGCCACGCCGTCGAACCCGCGGTACGCCAGCTCGTACATCGCCCACAGCGCTATCTGGGCGTCGTCGGGGCCGGACGGTGTCGTGGTCGCGAGGCCGTCCCAGCCGGCGTCGTCGAGCGGTCCACGCAGCAGCGTGAACAACCTGTCGCTGAACGGTCCTCGTGGGGTGGGGATCTGCACCGTGGCTCCTCGTGGCAGTGAGCGTGCGCAGGCGCATCCACCTGCGGGGTGGCGCTGGGCTGGGCCACGGTCGGACGGGGGGGCGGGCACCCGTCCCCTCGACTCTTCCACCGTCGTGCCCGGTCCACCACCGGAAACGCCGCCCACCTGCATGCCCGGTGCGCTGCGGGGTAGCGTCCCCACGTGCCCCAGCTCTCCGATGCCGTGCGGACCGTGCGCCGCACCACGACCGCGACCCCCGACGAGGTCTTCGCCGTGCTCGCCGACGGCTGGAGCTACGCGACCTGGGTGGTCGGCGCCTCCCGGGTGCGCGACGTCGAGCCCGCCTGGCCGGCGAAGGGCACCCGCATCCACCACTCCTTCGGGATGTGGCCGCTGGTGATCGACGACGTCTCGACCGTGCTCGAGGTCGAGCAGGGCCGGCACCTGCGGCTGCAGGCGAAGGGGTGGCCGATGGGGGAGGCCACCGTCGACCTGACGCTGCACCCGGAGGGCTCCGGCTGCCGCGTCGAGATCCGCGAGGACGCCACGGCCGGCCCCGGCCGGCTCGTCCCCCTCCCCGCGCGCCAGCTGGGCATCGTCCCGCGCAACGTCGAGGCGCTGCGCCGGCTGTGCCTCGTCGCGGAGGGTCGCGCGAACAAGGGCTGAGGTCAGTCGCCGTCGCGGGTGTCGAGGCCGAGCAGGCCGCCGCGGCTCCACGGACCCTGCGTCGCCTCGCCCGCCGGAGAAGGCGTCTCGACGTTGCCGCTGTGCGGCTCCATCGGTCGCCGGGTGAGCGCCAGCAGCCCCATCAGCGGCCCGACGAGCAGGTCGAACACCGGCGGCAGCAGCTCGTGGCCGAGCACCATCACCGGGTTCGCCAGGCCCACCGACGTCTCGCCGCGCCGACGGCTGTCGGCGGCGCGCAGCACCGCGCGCGCCACCTTCTCGGGCGGGTCGACCGGCACCGGCGGCCGCGCGGCCCGGCCGGTGACGTTGGCCGCCTGCGCGTACACCGGGGTGTTGGTCGCCCCCGGCGAGACGCCGACGACCCGCACGCCGGAGCGGTCGCGCACCGACTGCGACAGCATCCGGGTCAGGCCGCGCACCGCCCACTTGCTGGTGCAGTACGTGATCAGCTGCGGCACCGAGATGCGGCCCAGGACCGACCCGATGACGACGAGCACCCCGGAGTTCCGCTCCCGCATGCCGGGCAGCACGGCGCGGGCGACGTTCGCCGTCCCGAGCACGTTCGAGGTGACGACGCGGTCGAACACCTCGGCGGGCACGTCGAGGAACTCCCCGAACGCGATGAGCGCGGCCGACTGCACGCAGACGTCGATCCGGCCGTGCTCGGCCAGCACCCGCTCGACGACTGCCGTGACCGCGGGGCCGTCGGCGACGTCGACGACCTCGACGGTCGCCGACGCCGCGCCGCGGTCGAGGCACTCCTGCGCGGCGTCGGCGAGCGCCTCCCGGCCGCGCGAGGCCAGCACCAGGTGGGCGCCGCGCGCGGCGTAGCCGTGCGCGGTCGCCCGCCCGATGCCGCTCGACGCCCCGACGACCAGGACGACCTGGGCGCCGCCGTCGGCGTCCGTCACGGCTTGAGGACGACCTTGATGCAGCCGTCCTCCTTCTTCTGGAACGTCTCGTAGAGGTCCGGCGCCTGCTCGAGCGGCACCTGGTGGGTGGTGAGGTCGAGCGTGCCGAGCGGGTCGGCGTCGTCGAGCACGAGCGGCATGATGTCGTCGATCCAGCGCTTGACGTGCGCCTGACCCATCCGCAGCTGCACGCCGCGGTCGAACATCTCCATCATCGGCATCGGGTCCATCTCGCCGCCGTACACGCCGCTGACCGACACGGTGCCGCCGCGACGCACCGCCTTGAGCGCGGTGTGCAGGGCCGCGAGCCGGTCGATCGCCATCTTGTCGGTCATCGGCCGCGCCACGGCGTCCGGGAGCATCCCGACGACGGCGTGCGCCACCTTGCCGAAGGGGGAGCCGCCGGCCTCCATGCCGACCGCGTCGATGATCGCGTCCGGCCCGCGTCCGCCCGTCGCCTCGATCAGGTCGGCGGCGACGTCGTCGTGGGCGGACAGGTCGAAGGTCTCGATACCGTGCGCCGCCGCCAGCGCGAGGCGCTCCGGCACGTCGTCGACGCCGATCACCCGCTCCGCGCCGAGGTGGCGTCCGATCCGCGCGGCCATCTGGCCGATCGGGCCGAGCCCGAGCACGGCGAGCGTGCCGCCCTTCGGCACGTCGGCGTACACGACCGCCTGCCACGCCGTCGGCAGCACGTCCGACATGAACAGGAAGCGCTCGTCCGGGTGGTCCGACGGCACCTTGATCGGGCCGAAGTGCGCCTGGGGCACGCGCAGGTACTCCGCCTGCCCGCCCGGCACCTGGCCGTAGAGCTTGGTGTAGCCGAGCAACGAGGCACCCTTGCCCTGCTCGCGCACCTGGGTGGTCTCGCACTGCGCGAAGAGCTTCCGCTCGCACATGAAGCACCGGCCGCAGGAGATGTTGAAGGGGACGACCACCCGGTCGCCCGGCTTGATGTGCGTGACCTCCGCGCCGACCTCCTCGACGATCCCCATCGGCTCGTGCCCCAGCACGTCGCCCGGGTCGAGGAACGGGCCGAGCACCTCGTACAGGTGCAGGTCCGACCCGCAGATGGCCGTCGACGTGATGCGCACGATCGCGTCGGTCGGCTCCTGCAGCACCGGGTCAGGCACCTCCTCGACCCGCACGTCCCGCTTGCCCTGCCACGTGACTGCTCGCACGTCCGGCCACCTCTCGTCGTCGACGTCCGCGGGCGTCCACCCGCACCTGGTTCCCTACCCACAGTGCGGTCCGCGATGCGTCGGCGCGCGCCGAGATGTCCGGCTTGCGAACCGCTCCGGGGCATGCTGGGGGACGTGCGCGCGCAGCTGCTGACCGCCGGCCTGGCCACCGTCCTGCTCGTGGGGTGCGGGGGTGGCGACGGCCCCGACCCCTCGACGTCGACCGCCGCGTCGGCGACGACGTCGAGCCCACCCCCGAGCACGTCCCCGAGCTCGGCCCCGGCGGAGCAGGCGCTCGACCTGGCGGCGCTCGAGGCCGAGCTGGACGTGCGGATCGGGGTGTACGCGCTCGACACCGGCACCGGGCAGGTGCTCACCCACCGCGCCGACGAGCGGTTCGCCTACGCCTCGACGTTCAAGGCGCTCGCCGCCGCCGCCGTCCTGGCCGAGGCGGACGACGCGGAGCTGGACACCCTGCTGCAGTACGGACCCGAGGACCTCCGGGCGTACGCCCCGGTGGCGGAGGCCAACCTCGGGCGGGGCCTCACGCTGCGCGAGGCGGCCGCCGCCGCGACCACCCACAGCGACAACACCGCCGGCAACCTGCTGCTGGAGCACCTGGGTGGACCGGCCGGCTTCGCCGAGCGGCTGCGTGCCGTCGGCGACGAGGTGACGCTGCCGGTCCGCACCGAGCCCGAGCTCAACACCGCGGTACCGGGCGACGACCGCGACACCTCCACCCCGCGCCAGCTCGCCACGACGCTGCGCACGTACCTGCTGGGCGACGTGCTCGACCCCGCCGACCGCGACGAGCTGGAGGGCTGGATGCGCGCGAGCAGCACGGGCACGGACCTCGTCCGGGCCGGGGTGCCGGCGGGCTGGGTCGTCGCCGACAAGACCGGGGCCGGCTCCTACGGCACCCGCAACGACATCGCGGTCGTGCGCCCGCCCGGGCGCGACCCGGTCGTGCTGGCGGTGCTCACCTCGCGCGACGGGCAGCGGGACGAGCGGCTCGACGTCGCCGTCGCGCGCGCCACCGAGCAGGTCGTCGCGGCGCTCGGGGGCTGAGCGTCGGACCCACCGCGCTGTCGGTCCCCGTCGCTAGGTTCTGCCCATGACCGAGTTCACCCAGGCCGAGCTGCAGCACGCCAGGTTCCACCGTTCCGACCTCACCGGCGCGCACTTCACCGCGTGCGACCTGTCCGGTGTCGTCGTCCGCGGTAGCGACGTCGGCGGGGCCGAGATCGACTCGCCCTGGCTGGTCGAGTCCGGAGGCCCCCTGTGGGTCAACGGGGTCGACGTCGTGCCCTTCGTCGACGCCGAGCTCGACAAGCGGTTCCCCGGACGCTCGCGGCGGCGAGCCGTCGACCCGCCCGGCCTGCAGGAGGCGTGGGAGGCGCTGCAGCGCACCTGGGCCGCCACCGTCGAGCGCGCGCAGGCGATGCCGGCGGGCACGGTCGACGAGTCCGTCGACGGCGAGTGGTCGTTCTCGCAGACCCTGCGGCACCTGGTGATGGCCACCGACACCTGGCTCGGCAAGGCGGTGCTGCGGCTCGAGCAGCCCTACCACCCGCTGGGCCACGCGAATGCGGGCGCCGAGCGCGACGGCCTCGACCTGTCGCTGTTCACCCCCGGCACCCCGGCGTTCGACGACGTCCTCGAGGCACGCGCCGACCGGGTGGCCCGGGTGCGCACCTTCCTCGCCGACGTGACGCCGGAGGAGCTGGCCGACGAGCGCGCCAACCCCTGGGCGCCGCAGTACCCCGAGAGCGTGCTGTCGTGCGTCCACACGATCCTCGAGGAGGAGTGGGAGCACCACCGGTACGCGGTGCGCGACCTCGACGCCCTCGAGGCGCGCTCGACGGGCGGCTCGTGACCCTCGCTCGCTACCAGGACCTGTGCGTCGACGTCGTCGACACCGACCGGATGGCAGCGTTCTGGACCGGGGCGCTCGGCCTCGTCGAGGGTGCGCGCTGGCCGGAGGTCGTCCGGCTCGACGGTCCGACGCCGCAGCACACCGTCTGGCTGAACCGGGTGCAGGAGGCTCCGCAGGTCAAGGCCCGGGTGCACCTCGACGTCTGGGCGTCCTCGCAGGCCGTGGCGGGAACCCGCGTGCTCGCCGACCGCGACGACGAGTCCTGGACGGTGCTCGCCGACCCCGAGGGGAACGAGCTGTGCGTCTTCGTGCGCGACCCGGTCCCTGCCTACCGGCTGTACGAGGTCGTGGTCGACGCCGCCGACGCACGGGCGAGCTGCGCCTGGTGGGCCGAGGTCCTCGGCGCCACCCCGGCCGGGGACGACGGCTGCTCGCTCGAGGACGTGCCCGGCCTGCCGTTCCTGCTGGTGTTCCAGGACGTGCCGGAGCCCAAGCGGGTGAAGAACCGCGTGCACTGGGACGTGCAGCTGCTCCACGACGACGGCGTCGACGCCCTGGTCGCGGCCGGTGCGCGCGTGCTGCGCCGTCCCGACGGCGACGTGCACTGGACCGTGATGGCCGATCCCGAGGGCAACGAGTTCTGCGCCTTCGCCCCCGAGGGCGCCAGCGCCTCCTGACGGCCGCAGGCGTGGACCCGTCACAGCGGGGTAGCGGGTCAGGTCGTGAGCACCTCCACGACCGACCGGCAGCAGACCCCGTCCCTCGCCCGTGAGGTGACGACCGGCCTGCTGTTCCTGTTCATCCTCGGCGACGTGCTCGGCGCCGGCGTCTACGTGCTCGTCGGCGAGGTCGCCGGCTCCAGCGGTGGAGCGGTGTGGCTGCCGCTGGCGGTCGCGCTCGGCCTGGCGCTGCTCACCGCGGGCTCGTACGCGGAGCTGGCGACCCGGTTCCGCAGCGCCGGCGGTGCCTCGCACTACAGCACCCTCGCATTCGGCCCGTTCGTCGGCTTCCTCGTCGGCTTCTGCATGCTCGCGGCCGGCGTGGTGTCGGTGGCGGCACTGTCGCTCGGGTTCGCGGGCGACTACCTCGGCGCGCTGGTCGAGCTGCCGGTGCCGCTCGTGGCGGCGGTGTTCCTGCTCGTGCTGGCGGCGATCAACGCCCGGGGGATCAAGGAGTCGTTGCGCGCCAACGTCGTCGCGACGCTGATCGAGGTCGGCGGCCTCGTGCTCGTCGTCGTGCTCGGCGTGGTGGTGCTCGCCCGCGGGGACGGCGACGTCGGCCGGCTGACGACGGTGGGCACGCCCGAGGCAGGGCCGGCCGCGGCCGTGCTCGCCGGCTCGGTGCTCGCGTTCTACTCCTTCGTCGGCTTCGAGACGTCGGTGAACCTGGCCGAGGAGGTGCGTGACGCCCGCCGCTCGTACCCGCGGGCGCTGTTCGGGGCGCTGCTGGTGGCCGGGGCCGTCTACGTCGCGGTCGGCGTCGTGGCGTCCGCGGTGGTGCCCACCGAGCAGCTGGCCGGCTCGTCCGGGCCGCTGCTCGAGGTGGTCGAGGCGGCCGGCGGCGTGCCCGGCTGGGTGTTCGCGCTGATCGCGCTCGTCGCGGTCGCCAACGGCGCCCTGCTCACCGGGATCATGTCGTCGCGGCTGGCGTACGGCATGGCCCGCGACGGCCTGCTCCCCTCGGTGCTCGGGCGGGTGCTGCCCGGACGTCGTACGCCCTGGGTCGCCATCGTCGCGACGACGCTGCTGTCGCTGCTGCTCGCGCTGACCGGGACGGTGGCGTCGCTGGCCGCCACCCTCGTGCTGCTCCTGCTCGTCGTCTTCGTCGCCGTCAACGCGGCCGTGCTCGTGCTGCGCCGCCGGCCCGGCCACGAGGACGCCTTCCGGGTGCCGGCGGTCGTCCCGGTGCTCGGGCTGGCCTCGTGCGTGCTGCTGATGACCCAGGTCGAGGGCGAGGTCTGGGCCCGCGGCTCGCTGTTCGTCGGGGTCGGCGCGGTGCTGGCGCTGGCGGCTGCCCTGCGGGCCCGACGCCGCGCCGGCCGCGACTGAGCGCCGTCAGCCGGGCCCCGGGGCGAACGCCTCGAGCACCTCGTCGGCGCGAGCCAGCGCGGCAGCGGGGTCGGCGTCCGGGTCGCCGACGTCCGGGTGCAGGTTGAGGTCGAGCAGCACCTCGGTGGCGCCCGCGGTCCGCAGCGCAGCGAGGTCGTCGCGCACCTGCTCCCGCGTCCCGCGGAACGGCGGCCTCGCACCGGGCGGCGGCCGGTCGAGCAGGTCGACGACCCGGCGGACGAGCACCTGCACGGCGTCGGGGTCGCGGCCGGCCGCTTCCGCCGACGACCGCACCACCTGCGCACCGGCCCGGACGGCCTCGAGGTCGTGCGTGCTCGCCGCGACCCAGCCCTGGGCGAGCCGCCCGGCGCGCCGCTGGGCGGCGGCGGACGTCCCGCCGACCAGCACCGGCGGGTGCGGTCGCTGCACCGGGTGCGGCAGCGACGACGACGACGGCACCCGCCAGTGCCGCCCGTCGAACGCCACGGGGTCCGTCGTCCAGAGCGCGACCAGGCAGCGCAGGAACTCGTCCATCCGCTCGCCGCGCCCCGAGAGCGGCAGACCCGTCGCGGCGAACTCCTCGGGCAGCCAGCCGGTCCCGAGCCCGACGGTGAGACGTCCGCGGCTCAGCACGTCGAGCGTCGCGAGCTGCTTGGCGAGCAGCACCGGCGAGGTGAGCAGGGCGCAGACGGTCGCCGTCCCGAGCCGGACCCGCTCGGTGACCGCGGCGGCGAACGCGAGCGGCACCAGCGGGTCCTGCACCGAGCGGTGCGTGGGCGGCAGGTCGGCGGCGACCGGGTGCAGCACCCGCTGGAACGTCCAGACCGACGCCCAGCCGAGCGCGTCGGCGCGCGACGCCACGTGCCGCAGCGTGTCGGGCGTCGCCCAGCCCCCCGACACCGGCAGGCCGAACCCCAGCAGGGGCAGGCCGGCCGGTGCCGAGGAGGGGGCCGGGGAGCTCACGGGTCAGGCGGCGGCGTCGACCTTCGGCATGATGTCGTTCTTCAACCGCTTGAGGTCGTCGAGCGTCTTCGACACCGGCACGTCGGCGAACGGCGGCCACAGCAGCGGCATCGACATCCCCGCCTCCTGGTAGCGCTTCAGCATCTCGGTGATCTGGTCGGCGGTGCCGGCGAGCAGGTTCGTGCCCTTGCCGAGGTCGGTCTGGTCGGTCTTCTCGTCGGTGATGACGAACCAGATCATCGAGCACATCTCGAGGTCGTCGATCGAGCGCGGCGTGTCGAGCTTGTCGAGCTCCTCCGCGATCGCCGACCGCCACCTCGCGATCGCCTCCGGGCTGTCCTGGATGCCGATCCACCCCTTGCAGCCGTACTTCGCCACCCGCAGCGCGGACCGTCGGGGGTCCTTGAGCCCGCTGAAGTAGATGGGCAGCGGGTCCTGCACCGGCTTGGCGCCGAAGCCGCAGGGGTCGAAGTCGGCGAACTCGCCGTGGTACTCGAACACCTCGTTGGTCCAGATGCCCTGCATGATCTCGAGCGTCTCCCGCACGTGCGCGTGCCGCCGCGGGAACAGGTGGGTGGCGCTCGACGCGGCGAACTCCTCGGGCATCCAGCCCGAGCCGACCCCGACGTTGAGCCGGCCGTTCGAGAGGTGGTCGATGGTCGCGCACTCCGCGGCGAGCACGCCCGGCGCGCGGTACGGGGTGTCGGTGATGCTCATGCCGATGCGCACCTTCGAGGTGCGGGCCGCCATCCACGGCAGCAGCGGCCACCCCTGCAGCCACTCGCCGCGCGAGGAGACCGGCAGCTGCTTCGGGAACTCGTCCATCATCCCGAACGAGTACTGCAGCTCGCCGCGGTCGGACGCCTCGGGCACCACGATGCGGTCGAGCGTCCAGACCGAGTCGAAGTCGAGCTCCTCGGCCAGGTCCGTCAGGTCGGCGAGCTCCTGCACGGTCACCTTGTCGCGGAAGTTGGGCAGGTACAGGGCGAGCTTCATGCGGGGGACGACCTTCCTGGTTGGGTGCGGGATCGGTTGCGGTGGTTCAGGTCTCGGTCCCGTCCTGCAGGCGTGCACGCAGCTCGCGCCTGAGGACCTTGCCGTAGCCGTTGACCGGGAGGGCGTCGACGAACCGGTAGTCCTTCGGGCGCTTGAACCGCGCGATCCGGTCGAGGCAGGCGCGGTCGAGCTCGTCGGTGGTCGGTGGTGCCGACGGGTCGTCGGCCACGACGAACGCGACCACGGCCTCGCCCCACTCGGGGTCGGGACGCCCGACGACCGCCGCCGCCCGCACGCCCGGGTGCTGCAGCAGCGCCTCCTCGACCTCGCGCGGGTACACGTTGAGCCCGCCGGTGATGACGAGGTCCTTGGACCGGTCGCGCAGCGTGAGGTACCCGTCGGCGTCGAGGCTGCCGACGTCGCCGGTGTGCAGCCACCCGCCGCGCAGCGTCTCGGCGGTGGCGTCCGGGCGCCCCCAGTAGCCGGCCATGACGACGTCGCCCCGTACGACGACCTCGCCCGGCTCGTCCGGGCCGACCGGTCTGTCGTCGGGGTCGACCACCCGCACCTCGACGTCGGTGCGGGGGAAGCCGACCCCCTGCACCCGCTCCCGCCACCGCGGGTGGTCGCGGTCGGCGTGGTCGGCCTTGGACAGCGCGGTGATCGTCATCGGCGTCTCGCCCTGGCCGTAGATCTGCGCCAGCCGCGGACCGAGCACCTCGAGCGCGTCCTCGAGGTCGGCGAGGTACATCGGGGCGCCGCCGTACACGACCGTTCTCAGCCCCGACAGGTCCGCCGCCCGGACCGCCGGGTCGGCGACCAGCCGGCGCACCAGGGTCGGTGGGGCGAACAGCGCCGCTCCCGACCAGCGTCCGAGCAGGTGCACGAGCTCGCCGGGGTCGGCGCCGCCCGACTCGGGGACGACGCTCAGGGCGCCGCGCGCCACGTGCGGCAGCCCGTACAGGCCGGACCCGTGCGACAGCGGCGTCACGTGCACCATGCAGTCGCGGTGCGACACCGGGTCGATGTCGGCGAAGTAGCTGAGCGAGGCCAGCAGCAGGTTGCGGTGGGTGAGGGTGGCGCCCTTCGGGCGGCCGGTCGTGCCGCTGGTGTAGAAGAGCCACGCCGGGTCGGTGCCGGCGCGGTCGACGAGAACGACCGGGGCGGCGTCCAGCAGCCGGTCCCACCCCGGACCCGGCGCCACGACCACCGACCGCAGCGTCCCGACCTGCCCGAGCAGGGCCTCGACGTCGGCGGCGTGCTCGTCGTCGGTCACCACGACCGAGGCGCCGCTGTCCTCGAGCACGAAGGCGATCTCGTCGCGGTGCAGCCGGGCGTTGACGGGGACGGTGACCAGGCCCGCGTGCCAGGCCGCCCAGAGCGCCTCGAGGTACTGCGGCCGGTTGCGCATGACCAGCGCGACCCGGTCGCCGGGCACGAGGCCCAGCTGGTCGCGGAACCCGCCGGCGGCCCCGGCCACCCGTCCGGCGAGGTCGCGCCAGGTCGCGTGCACGCGCTCGCCCTCGGCCACGGCGGGCGCGTCACCGAGGCGGCGTCCGTGCCGCTCGACCCAGGTCGCGACGTTCACCCGCCCAGGGTGCCGACGGCGCGGCACCGGGGGGCCAACGTCGCCTCAACGGCCGCACAACGACCCCGGCACGCACCGGGACGACCCGGCCGGGGGATGACGCGGGCGGGTCGGGCGCAGCACGATGGCCCCGGAGGTGGTGACGTCGTGGTCGCAGCCGCGCAGCCGAAGGTGCTCGTCGTCGACGACGACGAGGCCGTCCGCACGGTCGTGTCGTGGCAGCTGGAGGCCGCGGGCTACGCGGTGGTGCAGGCGGGCGACGGCGAGCAGGCGCTCGCGGGGCTGGAGCAGCACGCGCCGGACCTCGTGGTCCTCGACCTGTCGCTCCCGGTGGTCGCCGGGCTCGACGTCCTGCGCACCGTCCGCGAGGGACGCACCCCGGCCTCGGCCGACCTGCCCGTCATCGTGCTGTCCGGGCGCAGCGGCGAGACCGACCGGATCGTCGGCCTCGACCAGGGCGCCGACGACTACCTGGTCAAGCCGTTCTCGCCCGGCGAGCTCGCGGCGCGGGTGCGCTCGGTGCTGCGGCGCTCGGGCACCGACGTCGCCGGGAGCGGCCTGACGGCGGGACGCCTGCGCATCGACCCGGCCAGCCGCGAGGTGCTGGCCGACGGCGAGCCGGTGACGCTGACGGCACGCGAGTTCGACCTGCTCGCCTTCCTGGCCGCCCACCCGCGTCGCGTCTTCACCCGTGCCCAGCTGCTGCAGCGGGTCTGGCAGTCGGGCTCGGGGTGGCAGGGCGAGGCGACGGTGACCGAGCACGTGCACCGGCTCCGCCACAAGCTCGAGGTCGACCCGGCCCGACCGACGGTGCTGCGCACCGTGCGGGGCGTCGGCTACCAGCTGGACCCGTCGTGACCGGGCCGGTCGCCCTGTCGTCGCAGCGCGACACCGACGAGCTGCTCGCCTGCCACACCCGCGTGCTCGAGCTGATGGCCGGCGGCGCGGGGCTGGACGAGCTGCTCGGGCGCATCACCGCCGACCTCGAGGGGCTCATCCCCGACAGCCGCTGCTCGGTGCTGCTGCTCGACGACGACGCCCGCACCCTGCGGCACGGCTCGGCGCCGAGCCTGCCGGCGTCGTACCTGGCGGCGATCGACGGGCTGCAGGCCGGCCCGTCCGCGGGGTCGTGCGGGACGGCGGCCTGGTCGGGCGAGGTCGTGGTGGCCGAGGACATCGAGTCGGACGCGCGCTGGGAGCCGTTCCGCCACCTCGCGCGCGCCAGCGGCCTGCGCTCGTGCTGGTCGACGCCGATCCGCGGCCGGACCGCGCAGACCGTCGGCACGTTCGCCGTCTACCACCCGTACCCGCACCGACCGGACGAGCGGGAGGCCCGCCTGGTCGACCGGCTGACCTACCTCGCCTCGGTGGCCGTCGAGCACTCCCGCCTGCAGCAGGAGCGGCGCGCCCGGCTCGAGGCCGAGGTCGCCCGCACCACGGCCGAGCGGCACGCCCGCGCGACGTCCGACTTCTTCACCGGGGTCAGCCACGAGATGCGCACGCCGCTGCAGGCGATCACCGGGTTCACCGAGCTGATGGGCACGCTCGAGCTGAGCGGCGAGCGTCGCGACGAGGCGCTCCAGCACATCACCGCCGCCGCCGACCACCTGCTCGCGCTGGTCGACGACGTGCTCGACCTGGCGCGCCTCGACGCCCGGATGCTGCCGCTCGTGGCCGAGACCGTCGACGTCGGCGAGGCCGTCGACGAGGTGACGCACCTGCTGGCACCGCTGGCCGGCCGTGCCGGGGTGCACCTGACCGCGGTGCCGAGCGACGACCAGGTGGTGGCCGACCGGCGGCGGCTGCTGCAGGTGCTCATCAACCTGGTGGCCAACGGCATCCGGCACGGCCGGACCGGCGGCACCGTGCGACTCACCTCGGTGCCGGACGGCGACCGGGTGCGGATCGAGGTGCACGACGACGGACCGGGCATCGCCGCCGACCGGCTCGACCGGCTGTTCCGGCCGTTCGACCGCCTCGGCCTGGACGAGGTGCACGAGCCGCCCACGGCAGGCAGCGGTCTCGGCCTCGTCGTGGCGCGGGCGCTCACCGAGGCGATGCAGGGCGTGCTGCACCTCACCAGCGAGGCCGGGCGCGGCACGACCGCCCGGCTGACGCTCCCGGCCGCGACCCCGGGCGCGCGGCGGTGAGGCTCGACCCGGCCGAGGCCACGCGGCGGCTGACCGCGAACGTGCACGGTGTCTTCTGCACGCTGCACGACGGAGCGGGCGTCGACGCCGTCCCGTGCATCTTCGCCGCCGACGACGACGGGTGGGTCGGCGTCCCCGTCGACACGGTGAAGCCGAAGGCGTCCGGCCCGCTGCAGCGCGAGCGCAACCTCGAGGCCGACCCCCGCGCGACCCTGCTGGTCGAGCACTGGGACCCCGACGACTGGTCGCGGCTGTGGTGGGTGCGGGCCCGGCTGCGGCTGGTGGCCGACGCCCCGGACGAGGTGCTGGAGCGGCTCGCGGCCCGGCTGTCGACCACGGTGCCCCAGTACGCCGACCGGCCGTTCGCGCGGGTCATGGCGCTGCGGGTGGAGTCGGTCACCGGGTGGGCCGCGTCCGGCTGACCCGCCCGCGACCGGCCGGCGGGGGTCAGCGGTGCAGGCTCGGCCGGTAGAGCAGCTCCTGCACCCGACCGTCGAACGTGGTGCTGCCGAGCAGCTCGAGGTCGAAGTCGTCGGCACCGGCGAAGACCGGGGCGGTCCCGGTGCGCCCGCTCAGGACGGGGAAGACGGTGAGCTGCACGACGTCGACGAGCCCCGCCGCCAGGAGCGCCCGGTTCAGGCTCAGGCTGCCGTGCGAGCGCAGCGGCACCTCCGACTCCTCCTTGAGCCGGGCGACGACCTCGACCGCGTCCCCGGCCACGACGGTCGCGTCGGGCCAGTCGAACGGTCCCTCGAGCGTGCTCGACACGATCGTGGTCGGCATGCCGCGCATCAGGCCGGGCAGCGGGTCGTCGGTCATCCGCTCGACGGTGCCCGCCGGCAGCATCTGCACGAACTCACGGAAGGTGGTGCCGCCGAGCACCATCCGCTGCGGTTCGCGCAGCCGGGCGGCGCGGTGCTCGAGCAGCTCCGGGCCCTGCGTGCCCCAGTAGCCACCCCAGTCCCCGTCCGGGCCGTAGGACCCGAAGCCGTCGACGGTGGCGTAGACGTCGAACGTGTAGGTGGCGGTCACGGGGGCTCCTCTGTTCATGGTGATCGTGCAGGACGGCCTTGCTGCGAGGTGGACCCGCCGGTCGCGCTGGACTCATCGGTCGGGCCGCGCGGCTAGGATCGCGCCCGTGGAACCGGCCGGACGCGTGAAGATGGCTGACGTCGCGCGGGAGGCCGGCGTCTCGGTCGCGACGGTCTCCAAGGTCGTGAACGGACGCTACGGCGTGGCGCAGGCGACGCTCGACAAGGTGCACGCCGTCATCGACGAGCTCGGCTACGAGGCGAGCCTCGGCGCGCGTAGCCTGCGCAGCCTGCGCACCAACGTGATCGGCGTCCTCGTCGCCGAGTTCGAGCCGTTCAGCACCGAGCTGCTCAAGGGCGTCTCGGACGCCATCGCCGACACGCAGTACGAGCTGATCGCCTACGCGGGTCGCCACCACGGGGGGCACGTCGGCTGGGAGCGGCGCTCGCTCGTGCGCCTCGGCGGCTCGGTGATCGACGGCGCGATCGTGGTGACGCCCACGGTCGTCGACACCCGCAGCGGCGACGTGCCGGTCGTGGCGGTCGACCCGCACACCGGCCCGGCCGGCTTCCCGACCGTCGAGTCCGACAACCACGCGGGTGCGACGACGGCGACGGAGTACCTGCTGCAGCTCGGCCACCGGCGCATCGGGTTCCTCGGCGGTCGTCCCGACCTCGAGTCGGCACGCCTGCGCGAGAACGGTTTCCGTGACGCCATGGCGGCGGCCGGCGTCGAGGTCGACGAGTCGCTGGTCGTGGTGGGCGGGTACCGCGCCGAGTCGGCCGAGGCGCCTGCCCGGGCGCTGCTCGACCGCGACGACCGGCCCACCGCGGTGTTCGCCGCGAACGACCTCACCGCCATCCGCACGATGGAGGTCGCGCGCTCCCTCGGGCTCGACGTGCCGGGCGACGTGTCGGTCATCGGGTTCGACAACGTGCCGGAGTCGGTGCTGGCGACGCCTCCGCTCACGACGATCTCGCAGCCGCTGCGCGAGATCGGCGCGACGGCGCTGCGGATGCTGGTGGCCGCGCTGGAGGGCACCGACACCGGCCCCACCCACGTGCGGCTGCCGACGACGATGGTCGAGCGGGGCTCCTGCCGCCCGCTCTGATCACCCCACGCGGGTCCACCGCTCGTCGGCGACGGTCACCTCGCGCACGGACCCGACCAGCTCGGTGGCCGTCGCGCGGCCGGCGTCGGCCGGCGTGCCGGTCCACAGCCGCAGCTCACCGGGCTCCACCACGCGACGCCGGTTGCGGCCGGTGAACGCCAGGCGGGCGGGCGGCACGGTGAGCCGGACGGTCGCGGTGGCACCGGGCTCGAGCTCGAGCCGGTGGTACCCGAGCAGCTGGGCCACCGGACGCGTCACGCTGGCGTGCACATCGCGCCCGTAGAGCTGCACCACCTCGGCACCGGCGCGCTCGCCGGTGTTCGTGACGGCGACCTCGACGACGAGACCCGTCGCGGTGCGGGCGTCGAGGACCTCGACCGGGCCGTGCTCGAACGTGGTGTACGACAGGCCGTGCCCGAAGGGCAGGGCCGCCGCGCTGCTGAGGTTGGTCACCTCGCCGTCGCCACCGAGCGGCGGGTGCAGGTACGAGTACGGCTGCGCGCCGGCCGGTCTCGGGATGCTGACCGGGAGCCGCCCGGACGGGTTCACCCGCCCCGACAGGACGCCGGCGACGGCCGGGCCGCCCTCCTCGCCGGGGAAGAACGCCTGCACCACGGCCGCGCAGCGCTCGAGCGCCCACCCCACGGCGTAGGGCCGCCCGGCGAGGAGCACCAGCACGACCGGGGTGCCCGTGCCGAGCACCTCCTCGACCAGGCGGCGCTGCACGCCGGGCAGCTCGAGGTCGTCGCGGTCGCACCCCTCACCGACCGTCCCGCGCCCGAAGAGCCCGGCGTGGTCGCCCACGACGACCACGGCGACGTCGGCGCCGGCGGCCGCCTCGACCGCGGCGGCGATCCGCGAGGTGTCGTCGGTGTCGACGTCGCAGCCCTCGGCGTGCACCAGCTCGGCACCGGGCAGCTCGGCACCCAGCGCGGCCAGGAGCGTCGGCACCTCGATGCCCGGCTCGGTGCCGGGGTGGTTCGGGATGACGTGGTTGACGAACGAGTAGCAGCCGAACATCGCCTCGAGCCGGTCGGCGTTCGGGCCGACGACGGCGACCCGGCCGGGGCGCTGCAGGGGGAGCGTGCCGTCGTTGGTGAGCAGCACGACCGACTCCTCCGCGAGGCGGAGCGCCAGCGCCCGGTGCTCGGGGGAGTCCAGGTCGGGCGCGGGCGGCGGCTCGCCCTCGAAGGTCTCGTCGAGCAGACCGAGCTCCTCCTTCTGCCGCAGCGCCCGTCGCACCGCGCGGTCGACGAGCGCCTCGTCGACCGCACCCGAGCGCACGGCCTCCGCGAGCGGGGCGAGATAGGCCTCGCCCGTGGGCAGCTCGACGTCGATCCCCGCCGCCAGTGCCAGGCCCGCCGCCTCGCCGAGGTCGGTGGCGACCCCGTGCAGCAGGTGCAGGAAGGCGACGCCGAAGTAGTCGGCGACCACGGTGCCGTCGAAGCCCCACTCGCCCCGCAGCACGTCGGTGAGCAGGCCGGCGTCCGCTGCGACGGGGACGCCGTCGATCTCGGTGTAGGCGTGCATCACCGAGCGCGCGCCGCCGTCGAGCAGCGCCATCTCGAACGGGGGCATGAAGACGTCGCGCAGCTCGCGCGGCCCGGCGTGCACCGGGCCGAAGTTGCGTCCCGACTGCGAGGCCGAGTAGCCGACGAAGTGCTTGAGCGTCGCGTGCACGCCGGCGCGCTGCAGGCCGCGGACGTACGACGTGCCGATCGTCCCGACGAGGTACGGGTCCTCGCCGACGCACTCCTCGACCCGTCCCCAGCGCGGGTCGCGGACGACGTCGAGCACCGGGGCCAGGCCCTGGTGGATGCCGAGGGCCCGCATGGAGGTGCCGATCGCCTCGCCCACGGCGTCGACCAGCTCGGGGTCGAACGACGCGCCCCAGGCGAGCGGGGTCGGGAACGTCGCCGCGCGCCAGGCGGCGAGCCCGGTCAGGCACTCCTCGTGCACCAGCGCGGGGATGCCCAGGCGGGTCTCGGTGACGAACCGCCGCTGCCGCTCCCACAGCCACCGCGACCGCTCCTGCGGCTCGTACGGTCGCGTCCCGTAGACGCGGGTCAGGTGCCCGAGCCCGTCGACGGACGCCTCGTCGAGCCCGGACGTCGCCGCGAACGAGCCCTGCATCGGGGCGACGGTCTCGCCGTCGTCCTTGTCCCAGTAGCCGACGACCTGGGCGAGCTTCTCGGTCAGCGTCATCCGGGCCACGAGCTCGTCGACGCGGTCGGTGCCGGGCGGCTCGACCGTGGCTGCGGCGTCGGGAGCGTGGTGGAGCTGGGTCAACGGAGGGTCCTTCCGGGACGTCGGTGGGTCAGCCCTTGACCGCGCCCTGCAGGCCGTTCACGATGCGGCGCTGCAGGGCGAGGAAGAAGACGAGGGCGGGGACCATGGCCAGGGTGGTGAAGGCGAACACGCCCGCGGTGTCGGACGAGTACTGCGAGGAGAAGTCGGCGACGCCGAGGGGCAGCGTGCGGCGGTCGCCCTGCAGCAGCAGCAGCGGCAGCAGGTAGGCGTTCCACGACGCGACGAAGGCGAGCACGCCGACCGTCACCGCGCCGGGCCCGGACAGCGGCACGACGACCCGCCAGAAGAACTGGATCCGGCTGGCGCCGTCGACGACGGCGGCCTCCTCGATCTCGGTCGGGATCGCCATCAGGAACGGCCGCAGGATGATCACCGTGACCGGAAGCGAGAACGCCGCCTGCGGCAGGGCGACGCCCCACCAGGTGTCACCGAGGTGCATCTGCCGCGTGATGATGACGAAGAGCGGGATGATCGCCACCGTCAGCGGGAACAGCAGGCCGACGACGAACACCATGTACAGCGGCTCGCGCCACCGGAACTGGTACCGGGCCAACGGGTACGCGGCCATCAGGCCCAGCCCGACCGTCAGGACGGTCGTGATCGCCGCGATCGCCGTGGAGTTCAGCGCGTACGTCCAGAAGCTGCTGCTGCCCAGCACCTTCGCGTAGTTCGCCGTGGTCCACGGGTCGGGCAGGCCGGCCGGCGACTCGGCGAGCTGGGCGTTCGTGCGGAACCCGCCGAGGACGGCGTACAGCACCGGCCCCAGCGTCAGCGCGACCACGACGAGCGCGGCGAGCAGCACCAGCGGCGTGGTCGCGGGGGAGCGGCGCGGGCGGCGGCGCACGTCGATCGCGGTCACACCGCACCTCGCCGGGCGGACGCGTCGGCGGCGCCGACGTCGCGACGCAGCACGAGCGCCTGGTAGGCCACCGCTGCGACGAGGGCGACCACGAACAGGATCACCGAGGCCGCCGTGGCGATGCCGTAGTTGTAGCGCTTGGTGCCCTCGGTCACGAGGAAGGTCGCCATCGTGGTCGTGGCGTTGGCGGGTCCGCCCCCCGTGAGGATCCAGACCATGTCGAACTGCTGGATCGACCCGATCATCGACAGGAACGCCCAGGTGCGGATGGTGGGGCCCAGCAGGGGCACGGTGATGCGGCGCTGCACCTGCCACCACGAGGCGCCGTCGAGCTGCGCGGCCTCGACCAGCTCGTCCGGCACGCCCTGCAGGCCGGCCAGGAAGAGCAGGACGGCCAGGCCGAGGTACTTCCAGGTGAGCACGCCGAGCAGGGCGTACATCGCCAGACCCGGTGTGCCGAGCCACCCCTGCTCCGGCCCGGACAGCCCGACAGCACCGAGCAGGGCGTCGACCACGCCGTAGTTCGGCTGCAGCAGCTGCAGCCACACCACGCCCGCGATCACCTCGGACAGCACGTACGGGACGAAGATGATGGTGCGCAGCGCCCCCTGCCCGCGCATCTTCCGGTTCAGCAGCAGCGCGATCGCGAGGCCCAGCGGCAGCTGCACGACGATGGACAGCACGACGATGACGACGTTGTGCGCGAACGCGTCCTGGAAGACGTCGTTGCGCAGCACGGTGACGTAGTTGCCGAGGCCGACGAAGTCGACGAGCGGGCCGAAGCCCTTCCAGCGGTAGAACGAGAACTGGACGGCGCGCACGACGGGCCACACGACGAAGACCGCGAACAGCGCCAGCGCGGGGCCGACGAACATCGCGACCTCGAGCGCGGTGCGGACGCGACCGCGCCGGCGGGACCCGCCGGGGGCCGGCCGCGCGCTCGCGCGGCCGGCCCCGGCGACGGGGGTGGAGGAGGCGGTGGGGACGGGAGCCGTCCTGCCGCGGGTGGCCGAGGTCACCCTTCCGCGTCCGCCGCCTGCTGGGTCTTCTCGACGATGGCCTCCGGCGTCGTGGAACCGGCGAACAGCAACGCGATCTCGTCGTTCATCGCGCCACCGACCGACTGGCCGAACGCGGTGTCGAAGTACAGCTGGACGTACGGCGCCTCGTCGCGCACCTCGAGCAGGCCGGCCAGCGCCGGGTCCTTGACCGAGTCGCCGGCGGCCGGGTTGGTCGGCAGGCCCATGTCGCGCTCGGCGAAGCCCTGCTGGACCTCGTCGGAGAGCAGGTACTGCACGAACTCCACGGCCACGTCGGGTGCGTCCTGCGAGACGGCCCAGGCGTCACCGCCGCCGAGCGCGGCCGTCTGGTCGCCCTCGCCGCCGTCGACCGACGGGAAGGGGAACCAGCCGAGGTCCTCGCCCAGCCCCTGCTTGTCCTCGGTCAGGCCCTGCATGACCCCCGGCTCCCAGTGGCCCTGCATCTCCATCGCCACCTTGCCGGTCGCGAGCAGGCCCGAGGCGCTGGTCGGTCCGGTCTGCGCCGAGGTGGCGAGGAAACCCTGGTTGAAGGGCTGCGCGTCGACGATCGACTGCAGGTCCTCGCCGGCGCGCAGGAAGCACTCGTCGGAGAAGTCGAGGGTCTGGACGGCGTCCTCGAGCACCTCCTGCGGGCACTCGCGCAGCGCCAGGTAGTACCAGTAGTGCGCGGCCGGCCACTTGTCGCCGGCGCCGACCGAGATCGGCTCGATGCCGGCCTGCTTGATCGTGTCGGCGGTCGCGAGCAGGTCTTCGAGGGTGGTCGGGGTCTCGGTGACGCCGGCCTGCTCGAAGAGCGCCTTGTTGTACCAGAACCCCACCACGCCGACCGAGAACGGCAGGGCGTAGGTCTTGCCGTCGACCTGCCACCCGGCGACCGAGCCGCCGAGCTTGTCGATCTCGTCGGCCGCGACGTCGGTCAGGTCCTTGGTGAGCCCCGCCTCGACGTGGTCGGCCAGCTCGCCGCCGCCGCGCTCCATGTAGACGTCCGGGGCGTCGCCGCCCTGGAAGGCCGCGTCGAGCTTGGTCAGCATGTCCTCGTGCTGCATGGCGCTGACCTCGACGGTGACGCCCGGGTGGTCGGCCTCGAACTGGGCGGCGACCTCGTCGTAGTAGGCCTTGCCGGGGTCGGTGTTGGAGTTGTGCCACCAGGTGATGGTGGAACCGTCCTGCGAGTCCGTCTCGCCGCTGCTCGTGCCCTCGCTGCCGGTGCCGCACGCGGCCAGCAGCACCGCGGCGGTGCCGAGGGTCAGCGCCTGCGTGACCCGGGTCCTTGTCATCCTGGTGGGCTCCTCGTCGTTGAGAGAGTGGGGGTGCCGGGCCCAACCTGACACCGCGGACCCCAGGTCGTCAATCGTTGTCGATAACGTTATCGAAACGCGGACGGACGGAGGTGGCGGGTGCTGGTCGAGAACCCGGTGGTGCAGGCGCGCGGCGACGGGCGCGTGGTCGCGCTCACCGTCGACGACGGGCCTGCCGCCGACACGCCGGCGCTGCTCGACGTCCTCACCGACCTGTGTGTCGTCGCCACGTTCTGCGTCGTGGGGGAGGGGGTGCGCGCGGCGCCGGACGTGCTGCGGCGCACCGTGGCCGAGGGACACCTGCTCGCCAACCACGGCTGGGACTTCGCCGATCTCGGCGCTGCGCCCGAGGAGGAGGTGGAGCGCTCGCTGGTCCGCACGTCGCGCGAGATCGAGCGGGCGGTCGGGTCGGCGCCGGTGCGGTGGTACCGCGCGGCGAACGGGAGCTGGGGCCGCACCGCCGCGGTGGCCGTGCGGCTCGGCCTCCAGCCGCTCGGTGTGACGGGGACGATCGACGACTGGCGCACCCAGCACGTCGGGGTGCTCGAGCGGAACCTGCGCGCGGCGCTGCGCCCCGGCGGGCTGCTGCTCGTGCACGACGGCGGCGGCGACCGCCGGGGGACGGTCGCCGCGGTGCGACGCGTGGTCGGCGAGGCGCTCGCCGACGGGTGGACGTTCACCGTCCCCCGGCACCCCGACGACTGAGCTCGCCGGGGTGCCGGGGACCGGTGGTCGTCAGCGGCTGGGACGCTGGCGGATCCGCGGCTGGGTGGTGGTCGAGGCCAGGTCGGACTGCAGCGAGCGGTACGCCGGCTTCGGCTGGTACTGCGCGTCGTAGATCGCGGCCATCGCCTCGCGGCCGGGGCCGTCGCCGAAGTCCCAGGTGTTGGTCCAGCTGTGGCCGTCGTCGAAGCCCCAGACGGTGTAAGAGATGCAGTGCCTGCTCGCCAGGCACCCGCGCAGCAGCGCGCTGTAGTCGTAGGCCTGGGCCTGCAGCAGCGGGTTGAGCGCGTCGCTCGTGGGCTCCTCGGGCAGCAGGTTGCGCACGTCGACCTCGGTGAGCGCCGTCGCCACGCCGAGGCCGGCGAACCGGTCGAGCATGTCCTGCACCTGGAACGCGGTGTAGTTGCCGTACCGCGTCGACAGGTGCGCCTGGCTGCCCACGCCGTCGATCGGTACGCCCTTGCGCCTGAGGTCCTTCACCATGTCGTAGACGAACTGGGTCTTGTCGAGCGGCCCGCCGTCGCCGAAGGCGTCGATGTTGTAGTCGTTGTAGAACAGCAGCGCCTTCGGGTCGGCTTCGCGCGCCCACCGGAACGAGTCGGCCACGTAGTCCGGGCCGAGGTGCTCGGCCCAGAAACCCTTGTACGTGATCTCGCCGTCCGGGCTGTCCCACGGGTCGGTGGCGGCCTCGTTGACGACGTCCCACTGCCAGATCCGGCCCTTGAAGTGCGAGACGACGGTCTTCACGTGGTTGCGCAGGATGCCCCGCAGCTCGGTGTCGGAGATGGTGCCGTCCTCGACCCCCTGCGTCAGCCACGCCGGCAGCTGGTTGTTCCACACCAGCACGTGACCGCGCACCCGCTGCTCGTTGGTCGCGGCGAACGCCATGAACTCCTCGGCGGCGGCCCAGTCGTACTGCCCGCGAACGGGTTCCAGCGTCTCCCACTTCATGACGTTCTCTGCGGTCACCGTCGAGAACTCGGTGGAGGCGATCTCGCGGTACGTGGGGTCGTCGAGGGCGTCGTTGCTGATCGCCGTGCCCATCGCCAGCTTGTGCCGGTCGGCCAGCGCCTGGAGCGTCTGCTCCTGCGGTGGGGCCGGTCGGCGGCCGGCGACCGCCGACGGGGTGGCCAGCGTGGTCGCGACGACCGCGGCGGCCGCCGCCAGCCCGAGGGCGGCGACGAGTCTGCCTGTTCTCATGGAGTGCTCCTTTGCACTGCAACGGGTTCGAACGTGTAGAACGTTATCGATATCGTTACCGAACGCAAGGGGCTCGCGGGGACGAATCGGTCGGGGTCGGCCGGGGCCGCAGGTGGTGGGCTGGGTTCAGCCTGCGAACCGTCCGGGGTGCGCGACCACCTCGGCCAGGCCGTGCAGGGCCGCACCGGTGGCGCCGGGGGCGTCGTCGGGGTCGGCCGTGCGCACGACGGGCGCTGTCCAGCGGGCCGAGAGCGCACGGCGTCGCAGCCCGGCGTCCAGGTCGGGACGCAGCAGGTCGCCCAGCACCCCGAGGTGCCCGCCGAGCACGATCGCCGGGATGTCGACGACGTTCACCACCCCGGCCAGGGCCACGGCGAGGGCGCGCGCCGCGACGGCGACGGCCTCGCGAGCGGAGGCGTCGCCCGCCCCGGCCCGCTCGACCAGGTCGGCGGTCGCCGCTCCTGGCTCGAGCCCGGCGGCGGCCAGCAGCGCCCCGCGGCCGGCGTAGCGCTCGAGGCAGCCGGTGGAGCCGCAGGGGCAGGCGGGCCCGGCGGGGTCGACGCAGACGTGGCCGATCTCGCCCGCCCACCCGTGACGTCCACGCATCACCCGGCCGTCGACGACGACGGCACCGCCGACGCCGGTCTCGCCCGAGACGTAGACGAAGTCGCTCACCGGACCCGGTCGCCCCGGGACGCGCTCGGCGACCGCGTGCGCGGCGAGGTCCGCCTCGTTGCCGACGTGCAGGGTCGACCGGAGCGCCGCGGGCAGGTCGACGCGTGCCGCGACGTCGACGTCGGACCAGCCGAGGTTCGGCGCGAGCAGGAGCCGCCCGGTCGTCGGCTCGACCAGACCCGGCAGCGCGAGGCCCGCGGCGACGACGCGGGTGCCGGTCGGTGCCCGCTCGAGCACCTCCTCGGCGACCCGCGACAGCCGGCGCAGCACCGGGGCGGGCCTGCTGCCGACGTGCTGGCCCGCGACCACGGCCCCGGCCACGACGCGGCCGCGCAGGTCGAGCAGCCGGGCTGCCACGAACGTCGCGTTCACCTGCAGGCCGAGCGCAGCGACCCCGCTGCCGCCGACGAGCGGGGTGGCGGGACGCCCGCGGCCCGACGTCGCCGGCTCGAGCTCGTCGAGCAGGCCGGCGGCCACGAGGTCGTCGACGAGCCGCGACACCGTGGAGCGGGTCAGCCCGGTCGCGTCGGCCACGGCTGCGCGCGAGGGCGGGACCCCGGCCGCGAGGACGGACCGCAGCACGAGCCCGAGGTTCGCCTCGCGCAGCGCTCCCTGGCGGGACCCGCTGCGCCCGTGGGCCTTCGGGGCTCGTGCGGAACCGGTCACCGCTTGACCCTAGCCGAACGACGGCTTAAGTTGCAGCGCACAACTAATACTCGACGAGGAGTCCCGATGGTTCGCCAGCCCACGCCCGACGACAAGTTCTCCTTCGGTCTCTGGACGGTGGGCTGGACGGGTACCGACCCGTTCGGCGGTCCGAGCCGTCCGGCGCTCGACCCGTGGGAGTACGCCGAGAAGCTCGCCGAGCTCGGCGCGTGGGGCGTCACGTTCCACGACAACGACGTCTTCCCGTTCGACGCCGACGCCGCGACCGCCGCCTCGATCGTCGACCGGTTCCGCTCGGCCACCGACGCCGCGGGCCTGGTGATCGAGATGGTCACCACCAACACCTTCAGCCACCCCGTCTTCAAGGACGGCGGCCTCACCTCGAACGACCGCGGCGTGCGCCGGTTCGGGCTCCGCAAGATCCTGCGGGCCGTCGACCTGGCCGCCGACCTCGGCGCCACGACGTTCGTGATGTGGGGCGGCCGCGAGGGCAGCGAGTACGACGGGTCCAAGGACGTCTTCGCGGCGATGGAGCGGTACAAGGAAGGGCTCGACACCGTCGCAGGTCACATCAAGGCGCAGGGGTACGACCTGCGGATCGCGCTGGAGCCCAAGCCGAACGAGCCGCGCGGCGACATCTTCCTGCCGACGGCCGGCCACGCCCTGGCGCTCATCGCCGAGCTCGAGCACGGCGACATCGTGGGATTGAACCCCGAGACCGGCCACGAGCAGATGGCCAACCTCAACTACACGCACGGGCTGGGCCAGGCGCTGTGGAGCGACAAGCTCTTCCACATCGACCTCAACGGCCAGCGCGGTCTGAAGTACGACCAGGACCTCGCCTTCGGCCACGGCGACCTCATCTCGGCGTTCTTCACGGTCGACCTGCTGGAGAACGGCTTCCCGGCCTACCCCGACGGGCCGCGCTACACCGGGCCCCGCCACTTCGACTACAAGCCCTCGCGCACCGAGCACATGGACGGCGTGTGGGAGTCGGCGAAGGCGTGCATGCAGACCTACCTGCTGCTCGCCGAGAAGGCGGCCGCGTTCCGGGCCGACGCGCGGGTGCAGGAGGCGATGGCGTACGCCGGCGTGCTCGACCTCGCGGAGCCGACGCTGGCCGAGGGCGAGACCGTGCAGGACCTGCTCGCCGGCGACGACGGCTTCGACCCCGAGGCCGCCGCGCAGCGCGACTTCGGCTTCGTGCGCCTGCAGCAGCTGGCGATCGAGCACCTCGTCGGCTGAGGGCGGCCCCTCGCGCGCGGGTACTCAGACGACGAGCGGGGCGGCGGGCTCGAGCCGTCCGTCGGCCACCAGCCGGCGGACGGCGTCGAGCACGGCGTCCTGCGCGTGCCACACCGGGGCGTAGCCGAGCACCTCGCGGGTGCGCTCGATCGAGACGTGGTGGCTGCGGACGAGGTGGTCGTGGCTCTGCTCGGCGAGCTCGTCCGTGGTCGAGGCGCGGAACTCGTCCCAGCCGACGTGGCGCAGGTCGGCCTCGCGGCCGAACCACGACGCGCCGGCCTCGGCGAGGCCCCGCACCGTCGTGGCCGTCGGCGCGACGACGTCGAGGGCCAGACCCGCTGCGGCCGAACGGCGCTCGATCGCGAGCTCGAAGGCCTGCGCGACGTCGTCGGCGTGCACGTGGTGCAGCAGCTCGGCCCCGAACCCGGGCACGGCGAGCGGCTCGCCCGCGGACAGCGTGCGCCACACGCCGAGGTCGAGGTTGCCGAGGGGGCCGATCGGCTCCCAGCCGGGGCCGCTGATGTGCCCCGGGTGCAGCGACGTCGTGACCAGCCCGCCGGAGGCGGTCTCGTCGCGCAGCAGCCGAACGATCGCGGCCTTGGCGGTGCCGTAGTCGCCGAGCGGCGGGGACGCGTTCTCCTCGGTCACGGGGACGACGCGGCTGGGGCCGTAGCGCCAGATCGAGCCGCAGTGCACGAGGTGCTCGACGCGGCCCCGCAGGCCCTCGACGAGCGCGGCGGCCGAGTCGACCGTGAAGCACACCAGGTCGACGACGGCCTCGGGATCGTGCTCGAGCAGTCGTGCGGCGAAGGTGCCGGCGCGGTCCTCGGCCTCGCGGTCGAGGTGCACCTGCTGCACCTGCGACCAGGCCTCGTCGGGGGTGTACGCGGAGCGCTGCCCCCGCGAGACGACGACCACCTCGTGCCCGCCGCGGACCAGCCGGGGGACCAGGTAGGTACCGACGTGCCCGCTGCCACCGACCACCACGACGCGCATGCGCCGACAGTAGGCGACGGGTCAGCCCAGGTGGCGACGCACCAGGTCGAGGACGGCCCGACCGAACGGGGTGAGCGCGGTGCCGCTGCCGTCGCAGCTGCCGCACGGCCCGACCCGCGGCTCGTCCGGGATGCCCGCGGTGAGGTCGGCGAGCTGCTCGCGGACGATGTCCTGCAGGATCGGCTCGCGCCAGGCGTCCACGGCCTGCACGCTCAGCCGCGCGTGCTCCTCGTCCCAGCGGGCCCAGGCGGCGCTGTGCGCCTTGCCGGTGCCGGCGCACACCTCGCACCACTGCTCCAGCGCCGGCTGCCCCAGGTCGAGCGCGACCCGTCGTTCCTGCACCTGCACCCCGACCTCCACGTCGTCCCGCACGCCGGGCCACCCCGCCCGGCGGCGCCATCGTCGCGGACGGTGACGGGCGCGTCAAAGACCGCCGCGAACGGGTGACCGGATCCGCTGCGCGGCTACGCCGTCGGCGGTACCGGCGTCCCCGTGCGGCGGTCGCGGACGATCGCGTCGAGGGCGGGGAGGTCGCCCGGGGTGCCCCCGCGACCGAGCGCCACGCGGTCACGGGTGAGGTAGGCGTCGACGGCCGCCGCGACGCCGTCCAGGTCGCGCGGGGGCAGGTACGCGGCCGCTCCTGCGTCCAGCAGCCGGCTGACCGGGCCGACGTACGAGACGCCCAGCTCGTCGTCGTCGATCTCGGTGACGACGACGCGGGCCCGCGGGAAGCGGTGCTGGAGGCGCGAGAGCAGCTGCGGGCTCACGGGGTTGATCAGCAGGACGTCGGTCGTGTCCGGGGCGTCGTGCAGGTCGAGCACCAGGTAGCCGGGGCCGAACCGCTCGGCGAGGGTCCGGCGGGCGGAGGAGGACAGGCGCATCGCCGTCGCGACGACGAGCACTCCGTCGGGCACCTCGGGCGGCGGGGGCGGTGGTGCCGCGGGCGTCTGCACCACGCCCTCGAGCACGGCGGCGCGGAAGGACAGCGAGCCGACGTCGCGGCCGCGGCGCCGCACCCGCACCTCTGCGCCGGTCATGGCGGCCTCGACGGCGCGGCGCACCTCAGGTGGCAGCGCGTCGAGCTCCACGGCCGGCGGCGGCCTGCGGCCCAGCCTCATCCCGACACCGTACGACGCGCGCGCCGCCGGGCGGCGGCACGACGCACACCCGGTCAGGTGTGGTCGACCGCCGCGCGCTCGACGGCCAGGCCGCGCTCGTACCGATCGAGGAAGTCGGCGAAGCCCGTCACGTCGTCCGCGTCCGGCTCGACGACCTGCGCCGTGCCGCCGGCGAAGACGTGCTCGGCGAGCCAGGTCGGCAGGTCGGCCTCGCCGTCGCTCACGAGGTAGCAGGCGAGCACCGCGATGCCCCACGCGCCGCCCTCGCCCGCGCGGTCGTCGACCGCGACCGGGGTGTCGAGCGCGGCGGCGAGCATCCGCTGCGCGACCTGCGCGGTGCGGAAGACGCCGCCGTGGCCGACCAGCACGTCGAGCCGGACGCCCTCGTCGTCGAGGACCCGCATGCCGAGCGCCAGCGCGGCGAACGCCGCGTAGACCTGGGCGCGCACGAACGACCCGAGGGTGAGGCGGCTGCCGGGCGTGCGCAGCACGAGCGGACGGCCCTCCTCGAGCCCGGTGACGGGCTCGCCGGAGAGGTTGTTGTACGCCAGCAGGCCGCCGGCGTCCGGGTCGGCCTCGAGCGCCTCGCGCAGCAGCACCCCGAAGACCTCGTCCGGACCGAGCTCGTGGCCGGCAGCGGCGGCGAACCGGGCGAAGACGCCCGCCCAGGCGTCGAGCTCGCTCGCGCCGTTGTTGCAGTGGACCATCGCGACCGGGTGCCCGTCGGGCGTCGTCACCAGGTCGACCTCGGCGTGGACGCGGGTGAGCGGCTCCTCGAGCACGACCATCGCGAACACGCTGGTCCCGACGCTGACGTTGCCGGTGCGCGGCGCGATCGCGTTCGTCGCCACCATGCCGGTGCCGGCGTCGCCCTCCGGCGGGCACAGCGGAGCCCCCGCCTCGAGCGTCCCCGCGGGGTCGAGCAGACGCGCACCCTCGGCGGTCAGGTGCCCCGCGGTCGCGCCGGCCGACGCGACGCGGGGGAGCAGGTCGAGCACGCCCGCGCCGGGGCGCGCGGCGGTCAGCAGGGCGTCGAACCGCCGGACGAGGTCGAGGTCGTACCCCGAGCCGTCCGCGGCGACCGGGAACACGCCCGACGCGTCGCCGACGCCGAGGACGTGCTCGCCGGTGAGCCGGTGGTGCACGAGTCCGGCCAGCGTCGTGATCCGGGCGAGCCGCGGCAGGTGCGGCTCGGCGTCGAGGACCGCCTGGTACAGGTGCGCCACCGACCAGCGCAGCGGGATGTTCACGCCGAGCTCGTCGGTGAGCAGGCCCGCGGCGCGCTCGGTGCTCGTGTTGCGCCAGGTGCGGAACGGCACCAGCAGGCGGTCGTCGGCGTCGAGGGCCAGGTAGCCGTGCATCATCGCCGACACCCCGAGCGCGGCGAGGGCGGTCGGGCGCGCGCCGTGCCGGGCCTCGGCGTCGTCGCACACGGCGCGGAACGAGGCCTGCAGGCCGGCGACGACGTCGTCCTCGTCGTAGGTCCAGACGCCGTCGACGAGCCGGTTCTCCCAGGCGTGGCCGCCGGTGGCGAGCACCGTGCCGGTGCGGTCGACGAGCACGCTCTTGATCCGGGTCGACCCCAGCTCGATCCCGAGGACGGCGTCTCCCGCCTCGAGGACGGCGCGGGCGTCCGGCACCGTCGTGGTCACACCAGCCGGCCGGCGAGCCGGTGGTACGCCGCCGACGCCCGCAGCGACTCGCGGAGCCCGTGCGTCGTGGTGCCGTCGCCGACCACCACCAGCTCGGTGCGCAGCATCTCGGCGAGCTCGCGGAACTCGGCGGTGCCGACCGCGGTCGACAGCACGGTGTGGTGGGGTGCGCCCGCGAGGATCCAGCCCTCGGTCGAGGTCGCGAAGTCGGGCCGCGGCTCCCACACCGCGCAGGCGACGGGCAGGTTCGGCAGCGGCTCGTCGGGCTCGACGACGTCGATCTCGTTGAGCGTCAGGCGGAACCGGTCGCCGAGGTCGCTCAGGCCGACGACGACCGCCTCGCCGGGCGCGGCGGTGAACCGCAGGCGGACGGGGTCCTCCTTGCCGCCGATGCCCAGCGGGTGCACCTCCAGGCTCGGCCGGCCGGCGGCGATCGTCGGGCAGACCTCGAGCATGTGGGCGCCGAGGATCTTCTCCTCGCCGGGCGTCGCGAGGTCGTAGGTGTAGTCCTCCATGAACGACGTGCCGCCCGGGCGTCCGGCGGCCATCGCCTTCGTCGTGCGCAGCAGCACCGAGGTCTTCCAGTCGCCCTCGCCGCCGAACCCGTACCCGTCGGCCATCAGGCGCTGCACCGCCAGGCCGGGCAGCTGCCGCAGCCGCCCGAGGTCCTCGAAGTTCGAGGTGAACGCGGTGAAGCCACCGGCCTCCAGGAACGAGCGCAGGCCCCACTCGATCGCGGCGCCGACGCGCAGCGACTCGTGCCGCTCGCCGCCCGGCAGCAGCTCGGCGGCCACGTCGTAGGCGTCGGCGTACTCGGTCACCAGGTCGTCGACGGCGTCCGAGGGCGCCTGGTCGACCAGGTCGGCGAGCTCGGTCACGGCGTAGGTGTTCACCGACACGCCGAACCGCAGCTGGGCCTCGACCTTGTCGCCCTCGGTGACCGCGACGTCGCGCATGTTGTCGCCGAAGCGGGCGAGCCGCATCGAGCGCAGCTCGTGCACGGCGCGGGCGGCACGGGTCCACACCGCGACGCGCTCGCGGACGACAGGGTTCGACACGTGGCCCGCGACGACCGACCGGGCGACGCCGAGACGCGCTGTGACGTGGCCGAACTCGCGGTCACCGTGCGCCGCCTGGTTGAGGTTCATGAAGTCCATGTCGATGGACGACCACGGCAGCGCCGCCCCGGCCTGGGTGTGCAGGTGCAGCAGCGGCTTGCGCAGCGCGTCGACGCCCGTGATCCACATCTTCGCCGGCGAGAACGTGTGCATCCAGGTGACCACCCCGGCGCAGTCCGGGTCGGCGTTCGCCTCGAGCACCGCGCGGTGCACCGCCGCCGCGTCCTTGAGCACCGGCTTCCACACGACCTCGACCGACAGGTCGCCCTCGGCGCCGAGCTGCTCGGCCACGGCGCGCGACTGGTCGGCGACCTGGCGGAGGGTCTCCTCGCCGTACAGGTCCTGGCTGCCGGTGAGGAACCAGACCTGGAGCGGGCGGACGGGGATGGCGGGCACGGGACCTCCTGGTGGTGGCTGGTGGCGACTGCGGCTCAGCGCTGGCCGTAGACGTGCTGGTAGCGGTCGAAGAGGGAGTCGACGTCGGCCGGGGGGATGCGCGGCGGCTCACCCAGCTGGCGCGCGACGTGCACCGACCGCGCGACGTCCTCGAGCATCACCGCGGCCTTGACGGCGTCGCGGGCGTCGGAGCCGATCGTGAACGGGCCGTGCCCGGCCATCAGCACCGCGCGGCTGCGCGACCCGCGCAGGGTGTCGACGATGCCCTTCCCGATCGAGTCGTCGCCGATGAGCGCGAACGGTCCGACGGGGACGTCGCCGCCGAACTCGTCGGCCATCATCGTCAGGACGCAGGGGATGGGCTCGGCCCGCGCGGCCCAGGCCGTCGCGTACGTCGAGTGCGTGTGCACGACGCCGCCGACGTGCGGCATCTCGCGGTAGACGTACGCCGCCGCCGCGGTGTCGGACGACGGCGCGTGCTCGCCGTCGACCACGCGGCCGTGCAGGTCGCACACCACCATCGACGCCGGCGTCAGGTCGTCGTAGGAGACCCCGGACGGCTTGATGACCATCAGGTCGTGGCCGGGGACGCGGGCCGAGACGTTGCCGGCCGTCCAGACGACGAGGCCGTAGCGCACCAGCTCGCGGTGCAGGTCGCTCACCTGGCGGCGCAGCTCGGCGATCGCCTGCTGCGCGTCCGTCACGGCGGTCATGCGCGGGCCTCCGGTGCCTGTCGGGGACGGGGACGCGGGGCCGTGCGGTCGACGCCCACGGCTCCCTGGCACGACTGTGAACGTTCACACCGCGATCGTCAAGACCAGGCCCCTCCGACGAGCCGTTACCAAACCGTGAGCCAGATGGACCGTTCGGAGGACTTGACGCGGCCGGAGTGTGAGCGTTCACAATCGGGGCAGGCCGCGATGGCGCGACCAGCCGCCCAGCGAGCGGCAGGCGAGAGGACGAGGAGAACCTGTGAGCAGCAAGAAGCTCAGCTTCCTGGCGGTGGGCGCGGCGCTCGCGCTCGGACTGGCCGCCTGCGGCGGCGAGGGTGCGGGTGGCAACGGCGGCGGCGGTGGCGGTGCGACCGACGCGGCCCCCGAGGACCTGACGATCGGCGTCTCGATGCCGACGCAGACGTCCGAGCGGTGGATCGCCGACGGCAACAACGTCAAGGAGCAGCTCGAGGAGAAGGGCTACACCGTCGACCTGCAGTACGCGAACGACGACATCCCCACGCAGTCGCAGCAGGTCGACCAGATGATCACCCAGGGCGCGGACGCCCTGATCATCGCCGCGATCGACGGCACCGCGCTCGCGGCCCAGCTGCAGAACGCCGCCGACCAGGACATCCCGGTGATCAGCTACGACCGGCTGATCCGCGACACCGAGAACGTCGACTTCTACACGACGTTCGACAACTTCGCGGTCGGCGTCGCCCAGGCGGAGGCACTGCTCGAGGGCCTCGGCGGCGAGAGCGCCACCGGGCCGTTCAACATCGAGCTGTTCGCCGGCTCGCTCGACGACAACAACGCCTTCTTCTTCTTCGACGGCGCGATGAGCGTGCTCCAGCCGAAGATCGACGACGGCACGCTCGTCGTGAAGTCGGGCCAGGTAGAGATCGAGCAGGTCGCGACCCTGCGCTGGCAGCAGGAGACCGCGCAGAAGCGCATGGAGGACCTGCTGACGTCGACGTACAACGACGGCAGCCGCGTCGACGGCGTGCTCTCGCCGTACGACGGCCTCTCGCGGGGCATCATCACCGCGCTGTCGAACGCCGGCTACGGCCCGACGCTCGAGGGCGGCGCCCAGCCGATGCCGGTCGTCACCGGCCAGGACGCCGAGATCGCCTCGGTCAAGCTGATCGCCGACGGCGTGCAGTCCTCGACGATCTTCAAGGACACGCGCCTGCTCGCCGAGCAGGCCGTGATCGCGGCCGAGGCCTACCTCGAGGGCGGCGAGCCGGAGGCGAACGACACCGAGACGTACGAGAACGGCGTGAAGGTCGTGCCGTCGTACCTGCTCCCGGTGGTCACGGTGTTCGCCGACGACATCCAGGCCGAGCTCGTCGACACCGGCTACTGGACGGCCGAGGAGGTCGCGGCGGGCCAGGCCGGCTGACCCGCACGACGCTCCACCAGCACGACCGCTCCACCAGCACGACACCCCGGACCCCCGGGTCGGCAGCACCGGCTGCCGGCCCGGGGCCCCGGTCCCACAGCAGGAACCGGCACGACCGGACGACGGAGAGAGGGCGACGGTGCCTGAGCACGACCTCGCGCTGCGGATGCGCGGAATCACCAAGACGTTCCCCGGCGTCGCGGCGCTGTCCGACGTCGAGCTGTCCGTGCGGCGCGGCGAGATCCACGCGATCTGCGGCGAGAACGGCGCCGGCAAGTCGACGCTGATGAAGGTGCTCTCCGGCGTGTACCCGGCGGGCAGCTACGACGGCCAGATCGAGCTGTTCGGGACTCCGGTGCACTTCTCGTCGATCCGCGACAGCGAGCACCACGGGGTCGTCATCATCCACCAGGAGCTCGCACTCGTACCGCACCTGTCGATCGCCGAGAACATCTTCCTCGGCAACGAGCGTCGCGGCCGCGGCGGGCTGATCGACTGGAACCGCGCCAACGCCGACGCCGACCGGCTGCTGGCGCAGGTGGGCCTGCGCGAGGGCGCGGTGACGCCCGTCGGCCAGCTCGGCGTGGGCAAGCAGCAGCTCGTCGAGATCGCCAAGGCGCTGAGCAAGGACGTGCGCCTGCTCATCCTCGACGAGCCCACGGCGGCGTTGAACGACACCGACTCGGCGCACCTGCTCGGGCTGCTGCGCTCGCTGCAGCAGCGCGGCATCACCTCGATCATGATCTCGCACAAGCTGAACGAGATCGAGGAGATCGCCGACACCACCACGATCATCCGCGACGGCCGCACCATCGAGACGCTGCCGATGCGCGGCCCGGACGGCGAGCTGCTGGTGTCGCAGGACCGCATCATCCGCGGCATGGTCGGCCGCGACCTCGAGCACCGCTACCCGCCCCGCGAGCACGTCGCGCCCGGCCCGGAGGTGCTCCGGGTCGAGGGGTGGACGGTGCGCCACCCCACCCAGGACCGCACGGTGGTCAAGGACGTCTCGATCGACGTCCGCGCCGGCGAGGTGGTCGGCATCGCCGGCCTGATGGGTGCCGGGCGCACCGAGCTCGCGATGAGCGTGTTCGGCCGGTCGTGGGGCCGCCACGTCGCCGGGCGCGTCCTGGTGCACGGAAAGCCGGTCAAGGTCGACACCGTGCCGCGGGCCATCGCGAACGGCATCGCGTACGTCACCGAGGACCGCAAGAAGTACGGGCTGAACCTCATCGACGACATCCGGCGCAACGTCTCGGCGGCTGGGCTCGGCAAGCTCAGCCGCGGCGGCTGGGTGAACGACAACGAGGAGACGAAGGTCGCCGAGGCCAGCCGGAAGAGCATGAACATCAAGGCGCCCAGCGTCGCCTCGCTCACCGGCAAGCTCTCGGGCGGCAACCAGCAGAAGGTCGTGCTGTCGAAGTGGATCTTCACCGATCCCGACGTGCTGATCCTCGACGAGCCGACCCGCGGCATCGACGTCGGCGCGAAGTTCGAGATCTACACGATCATCAACCGCCTCGTCGCCGAGGGGAAGGCGATCGTCGTCATCTCCTCCGAGCTGCCCGAGCTGCTCGGCATCTGCGACCGCATCTACACGCTGTCGGCCGGGCGCATCACCGGCCAGGTCCCCGTCGCCGAGGCGACGCAGGAGCGGCTCATGGAGCTGATGACGCGACAGGCCACCACGGACAAGGAGCTGACCCGATGACCACCGCCCTGACCAAGTCGCCCGGACCGGGCAAGGGCCCCGGCGACGACGACACCGGCGCCACCGCGTCGGCGGCGCTGCACTCCGGCTCCAGCAACCTGGTGCAGCTGGTCACCCGCAACATGCGCCAGAGCGGCATCTTCGTGGCCTTCGTGGTCATCGTCGGCCTGTTCGCGATCCTCACCGACGGCGTCTCGCTGTCGCCGGGCAACATCACGAACCTGGTGCTCCAGTACAGCTACATCCTCGTCCTGGCGATCGGCATGGTCATCGTCATCGTCGGCGGCCACATCGACCTGTCGGTCGGGTCGGTCGTCGCGCTCACCGGCGCGGTGTCGGCGATCCTCGTCATCCGCGAGGGCCAGCCGTGGTGGGTCGGCGTCCTCGCCGCCATCGCGGTCGGCGTGGTCGTCGGTGTCTGGCAGGGGTTCTGGGTGGCCTACGTCGGCATCCCGGCCTTCATCGTCACCCTCGCCGGCATGCTCCTGTTCCGCGGCCTCACCCAGATCGTGCTCGACAACCTCTCGCTGTCGCCGTTCCCCGGCGAGTACGCGCGGATCGCGAGCGGCTTCCTCAACGGGCTGCTCGGCGGGTACGGGTACGACGCCTTCACCCTGCTGATCGGCGCGGTCGCCGTCGCCGGGTACGCCGTCAGCCAGTTCCGCACCCGGATGGCGCGCATCCGCTACGAGCAGGCGGTGGAGTCGTTCCCGCTGTTCGTGCTGAAGGTGCTCGCCGTCGGTGCCGTCGTGATGGCCTTCGCGTGGCGCCTGTCGACGGCGCGCGGCCTGCCGATCGTCCTCATCATCCTGGCCGTGCTCGTCCTCACCTACGCCGTGGTGATGAAGCGCAGCGTCTTCGGGCGCCAGGTCTACGCGATCGGCGGCAACCTGTCCGCGGCGCAGCTGTCCGGCGTCAACGTCAAGCGCACCAACTTCATGATCTTCGTCAACATGGGGATGCTCGCCGGCATCGCCGGCGTGATCTTCTCTGCCCGCTCGAACGGCGCCCAGCCGAGCGCGGGCAACATGTTCGAGCTCGACGCGATCGCGGCCGTCTTCATCGGGGGCGCGGCCGTGACCGGCGGCATCGGTACGGTGACCGGGGCGATGGTCGGCGGGTTGATCATGGCCGTGATGAGCAACGGCATGCAGCTCATGGGCGTGGAGCAGCCGATCCAGTCGGTGGTCAAGGGCCTGGTGCTGCTGCTCGCCGTCGCCTTCGACGTCTACAACAAGCGTCGGGCCGCCGCCGCGAAGTGAGCCGCGGCGGACCGGTCCGTCGCCAGGGGGAGGGCCACCGTGTCGGTCAACGAGGCGGGGCGCGCGCCGGTCATGGCCGACGTCGCCCGCCGTGCGGGCGTGTCGTACCAGACCGTCTCGCGCGTCATCAACGACCACCCCAGCGTCGCACCGGGCACCCGCGCGCGGGTGAGCGCCGCCATCGCCGAGCTCGGTTACCGGCCCAACGCCGCGGCGCGCGCGCTGGTGACCCGGTCGAACCGCACCATCGGGCTCGTCACGGTGAACATCAGCCAGTACGGCCCGGCGCACACCATGCTGGGGCTCGAGGAGGCCGTGCGCGGAGCGGGGTACGGGCTGGGCGTCACCATCCTCGACGACCTGTCGCCGGAGGCGATGACCGAGGCCGTCGACCGGTTCGTCGCGCAGTCGGTCGACGCCGTGGTCGTGCAGGCCACCTACGACGCCGCCGTGCACGCCATCGCGGGCCTGCGCGTCCCGGTGCCGCTCGTCGCGGTGCAGGCGGCGCACGGCGACGTGCCGACGGCGTCGGTCGACCAGCTCGAGGGGGCGGGGCTGGCCACGCGGCACCTGCTCGGGCTCGGGCACCGCACGGTGCACCACGTCCGAGGCCCGCACGACTCGCAGGAGGCCCGGGCCCGCGTCGAGGCGTGGCGGCTGACCCTCAAGGCGACGTCGGCGCCGGTGCCCGAGGTCGAGGCGGGCGACTGGACCGCGGCGTCCGGCCACGAGGCCGGCCTGCGGCTCGTGGCCCGCCGGGCCGCGGGGGAGCCGGTCACCGCGGTCTTCGTCGCCAACGACCAGATGGCGCTCGGCGTGCTGCGCGCGCTGACCGAGGCCGGGCTGCGCGTGCCCGACGACGTCAGCGTCGTCGGCTTCGACGACATCCCCGAGGCGGCCTTCCTCTCACCGCCGCTCACGACGGTGCGCCAGGACTTCGCCGCGCTCGGGCGCCAGTGCGTCGACCTGGTCCTGCGGCTGCTCGACGGCGGCACGGCGTCCAGCGAGGCCGTCCACCCCGTCCTGGTCGTGCGGGCCAGCGCGGCGGCGCCGTCCGCGTGACGTCCGCGCGGCGCCGTCGGGTGGCGCCGGTCAGCGGTCCCGGACGGGTCCGGTGACGGTCATGATCACGGCCACCTCGTCGCGGGTCAGCGGCCGCTCGCCGACCGCGCGCGCGGCCTCGTCGTAGGGCGTCGCGACGGCGGACCGGTCGGTGCGCGCGGCGACGGTGCCCTGCGTGGGCACCTGCCCCTGGACCTGCGGCGACATGCTGCGACGGTAGGCCGCTCGCCGGCCGTCTGACAGGGGTTCGGGTCGAGATCGCGCGGGCGCACCGGGGACGCCGGTGCCGATGCACTAGCTGGTCGCGGGCTCGGGCTGCGCCCGCCGGGGGCGGGGCACGGCCGTCGTGGCCGGCGGCGTCCCGTGGGCGTCGAGCCACCGGGTGAGCGCCTCGGCGGGCATCGGCCGCGCGAGGTGGTAGCCCTGGGCGGTGTCGCAGCCGAGCCGCTCGAGCTCGGCGAGCGCGTCGCCGTTCTCGATGCCCTCGGCGACGACCGTCATGCCCAGGCTGTGCGCGAGCTGGATGGCCGAGGTGACGATGGCGATGTCGTCGGCGCCGCCCGGTACGGCGTCGTCCGACGCGCCGGGGCCGAGGTCCGTGCCGAGCCCCATCACGAAGGACCGGTCCACCTTCAGCTCGTCGACGGGCAGCGCGCGCAGGTAGCTCATCGAGGAGTAGCCGGTGCCGAAGTCGTCGATCGACACCCCGATGCCGTGCTCGGCCAGGGCGCTGAGGGTGCGCCCCGCCTGGGCGGCGTCGGACATGATCGCCGTCTCGGTCAGCTCCAGCCGCAGCAGCTCGGGCGGCAGGCCGCGGCCGCCCAGCTGCGCGAGGACGCCGGCGGCGAAGTCGTCGTCCTGCAGGGAGGTCGCCGAGATGTTCACGGCGACCTGGACGGGCGTGCCGGCCCGCCACCAGCGGGTCGCGTCGTCCAGCGCGAGCCCGAGGACGGTCTGGGTGAGGGGGCGCATCAGCGCCGTCGTCTCGGCCAGCGGCAGGAAGGCCGCGGGTGCGAGCAGGCCGCGCTGCGGGTGGCGCCAGCGCACGAGCGCCTCCGCGCCCACGACGCCGCCGCCGTCGATGCGGACCTTGGGCTGGTAGTCGAGCACGAGCTCGCCGGCGGCGATGCCGCGGCGCAGGTCGGTCAGCAGGGTGAGGCGGTCCAGGCTCGCGACGTCGTCGGCGTCGGCGTAGACCCGCACGCCGCCGGTGGACGCCTTGGCCTCGTACATGGCGATGTCGGCGCGCCGCAGCAGGTCGGCGACGACGTCGGTCGGCTGCGCCCCGCCGACGGGGTCCCAGCTGGCGACGCCGACGCTGGCGTCGACGTCCAGCTCGACGCCGGCCACGTCGAACGGGGCGTGCAGGGCCGCCTGCAGGCGGGCGGCGGCCGCGGCCGCCGCGTCCGGGGCGCCGCCCGGGAGCAGGAGGGCGAACTCGTCCCCGCCCAGCCGCACGAGCGCGTCGCCCGGTCGGGTGGACGCCGACAGCCGGCGGGCGACCTGGACCAGCAGGTCGTCGCCCCAGGTGTGGCCGAGGGTGTCGTTGACCTCCTTGAACCGGTCGAGGTCGATCATCAGCAGCGACACCGGCTCGCCGACGACGCGGGCGCGCTCGACCGCGTCCTGGCCGACACGGGCGAGGTGGGTGCGGTTGGCCAGCCCGGTCAGCTGGTCGTGGTGGGCCTGGTGGTCGTAGGCCGAGACCGCCGAGGTCAGGCTCCGGCGGGCGTCCTCGGCGAATCGCCAGTTCACCAGGGCGCCGATGCACGCCGCGGCGAAGAAGCCGGCGTGCACGGCGGCCCACAGCCAGGGGTCCTCGTGCGCACCCTGGTGGGAGAAGACCGAGTGGGGGGACAGGGTGCCGACCACCCCGTGCTCGAACAGCACGTAGGCGACGGCCAGGCCGAACGGCGACCAGTCCTCGTACATCGCGACGACCGGCACCATGACGAAGAAGTGGAAGTGCGCCTCGATCGCGCCGCCGGAGATGTCGACCAGCACGCTGGAGCAGATCACGAGCCCGATCGCACCCAGCGCGGACCGGGCGCCCCGCGGCAGCCGGCCCCAGCTCGCGGCGAGGGCGAGGAGGGCGATGCCCGCCCCCTGCAGCAGGGAGTCGCGCACGTCGTGGCCGCGGGCGATCGCGAGCAGCGGCAGACCGACCGCGTGCAGCGCGAGCAGGACGACGACCCACCGGTGGCGGCGAGCCCAGTCGGTGTCGGGCAGGGTGCGGCCGGTCGGGAGCCACCGCACGAGCGCGGCAGGGACGAGGGCGGCGCGGACGAGGGCGGCGCGGGACGCGGGCGCGCCGACGACGCCCCCCTCCCGCGACCGGACCATGCGGCACCTGTCGGCGCCCCGCACCGCCTACTTGAGCACGGACGCCCGGACACCGCCCCATCGGCTCATGCCCGGGGCTACAGGTCGCAGCGGCACCTGCCGTTGACGTGATCGTGCCCGGAACAGGTGCCGGCGCCCTGACGCGCCTGACGACCCCCGTGCTGGTGGGTCTCGTCGTCGTGGCCGCCCTGGTGCTGACCCGGCCCACGCCGGCGCTGCGGACCTCGGCGCTGGTGACGTCGGCGACCGCGTCGGACGTGTGCGTCGACGCCCCGGAGGGGTCGCTGTGCTGGGACGCCGAGCACGTCGACCACCTGCGGCTGGGGGGTGTGCGCGAGGGGGACTGCCTGGAGGTGGTGTACGCGGCCCGGTGGGCGCCCGGCACGGTGAGTCGCGCCACCGGCGCACCGTGCCCGCCCTGACGGGGGTTCCGCCTGCGCCGCGCCGCGCCCGTGCACACTGTGCGGACCGTCGGCTCGACCGGCGCACGGACGAGGGGCGCCAGGGGGCCGGATGAGCCGCGAGGTGATGGGGACCGGGTCGCAGGACGCCGCGGTGGCCGCGCCGGGCCGCTCGGACGACCACGCGCAGGCTCCCGAGCTGTCGCTCACCGGCGACCCCGTGACGCCGGCCGTCGACCGCCCGACCTCGTCCGTCCGGTGGCTCCTGGCGGGCGCCCGCGGTCGTGCCGCCGGCGCGGTGGTGGGTGCCGCGGTCGTCGCGGCCCTGGTGGGCGCCGGGGCGACCGCCGCGGTGCTGGGCGCGGGTGCCGACGAGCCCCGGGTGGTCGCGTGGCTCGAGTTCGGCGACGGGGGTGGCTTCCCGGGCGGCGACGGGATCAGCATGGTGCTGAACGTGGTGAACGCGGGCCGGGGGGAGGTCGTGGTCGACGCCGTCGACCTGGACGCGGGTCCGACGCCCGGTGCCGGCGCCCCGGCCGTCGGCGTCGTGCTCGACGAGCCGGTCCGCGTCGCCCCCGGTGGCCACGCCCGGCACGACGTGGTCGTGCAGGCCGACGACTGCGAGCGCGGGCGACGACCGGCCCCGGGCGGCGACGAGGGGACGCTCCGGGTCGGCGTCACCGGCGCCGACGCACGCCGCACCTGGGTCGACGCCTCCGAGGTGGGCGCGTTCCCGGTGACCCCGGACGTGCTGGTCCAGTCGGTGTGCGACGCCGGCGACCTGGGACCGGTGCGGACGCAGCAGATGTCGGTCGGCGACGACGGCGAGCTCGTCGTCACCCTGCGGTCCACGGGTCCGGGCCCCCGTGTCCTCGAGGTGGTGGGACCCCCCGGGGTGCGGTTCACGAGCGAGCCCTCGCTCCCCGTCACGGTGCCGGGTCGGGACGACGGGAGCGTGACGGTCGCGGTCAGGCTGGTCGTCGACGACTGCACGAGCGAGGTGCAGGACCTGCAGGGTGCCGGGCAGGTGCGGCTCGTCGCCGACGAGCAGGACGTCTACGACTTCGACTTCCTCCTCCTGCACTCGTGGTACGTGCGCGAGGTGACCCGAAGCTGCGGCTGAGCGACCGGGCGCGAGGCCCAGCGGGTGACGTGGCCGGCTCGGTGTCGCGACCGCCGGCGCCGCCCCCCTCAGCTGCGAGGTGCCCAGCTCTTCGCACGGGCCGCGGTGGACGGCACCGGCGCGTCAGGCACGGCACGCGAGACGGTCGTCACGGACCAGGTGCGTGCCGACGCACGACAACGCCCCGGACGGGGGTGGACGTCCGGGGCGCTGCGGTCGTGACGGGTCAGCCGGTGAAGTCCGGCTGGCCCGGGACGGGACGGGCCGGCGGTGCGACCGGCAGGCCGCCGCCCCCGCCGCCCTGGGAGGCGAGCGAGACCACCGACGACTGCAGGTTGGCGCT
>NZ_BAAHAF010000174.1:0-5720 GCF_054777815.1 Angustibacter speluncae
GCGCTGCCCGGTGGGGGCCGGCCGCTGCCCGGCCGACGCGGGACGCTGGCCGGAGCCGGCGGGACGCTGGCCGGTCGAGCCGGTCGACCCGCCCGCGCCGGACGGGCGCGGGGAGCCGGTGGCAGGACGCGGACCGGTGCGGACCGCCCCCGCGGGCTGGTCGGGCGTGCTCACGCGTCACCTCCGGTGCTCTCGTCGCCGGCCGACGAGTCGGCGTCCTCCGACGGTACGCCATCGGAGCCGCCGGACGGGCCACCGACGGCGTCCTCGGCACCTGCGGCGGAGCCGTCGGTACCTGCGATCGAGCCCTCGGCGTCCTCGGCCCCGTCGGCCTCGGCCGCATCGACCTCGGCGAGCACGACCGTCTCGTCGTTGCGGGTGATCGCGATGATCGAGTCGCCGGCGTCCGGACGGGCGAACCGCACGCCCTGCGTGGTGCGGCCCCTCACCCCGACGTCGTCGACGCGGGAGCGGACGACCTTGCCCTTCTCCATCACGACCATGACCTCGTCGCCGTCCCTGACCATCAGGGCGCCGACCAGGTTGCCGAGCTTCTCGGAGTCGGCCGCCACCTTGATGCCGAGGCCGGCCCGGCCCTGCACGCGGTACTCGGCGATGTCGGTGCGCTTGGCGTTGCCGTTCTCGAACACCACGAACAGGTGCCGGCGGCCCTCCTCGTCGGCCGCGGCCTCGCCCTCGGTGCCGTCGTCGGCCGCCTCCGGCAGCGCGTGCACGACGACCATCGCCAGCAGCTCGTCGTCGCCGCGGAACTTCATGCCCGTGACGCCGGACGTCGAACGTCCCATCGGGCGCAGCGCGTCGTCGGTGGCGTGGAAGCGCAGCGACTGGCCCTTGCGGGAGACCAGGACGATGTCGTCGCCCGCCCCGACCAGGGACGCCCCGACCAGCTCGTCGCGCTCGGCGACGCTGACCGGGCCGTCGTCGTCGCCCTCGGGCGCCTCGCCGAGCTCGCGCAGCCGGACGGCGATCAGGCCGCCGGAGCGGTTGGAGTCGAACTCGGTCAGCCGGGTCTTCTTCACCCGGCCCTCGCGGGTGGCGAGCACCAGGTAGTCGGCCTGCTCGTAGTCCTTCAGCGTCAGCACCTGGGCGATCTGCTCACCCGGCTGGAACGCCAGCAGGTTCGCGACGTGCTGGCCCTTCGCGTCGCGGGCCGCCTCCGGCAGCTGGTACGCCTTGGCCCGGTAGACCCGGCCGAGGTTGGTGAAGAACAGCAACCAGTGGTGGGTCGAGGTGGTGAAGAAGTGCTCGACCGCGTCGTCGCCGCGCAGGGTGGCGCCGCGCACGCCCTTGCCGCCGCGCTTCTGCGAGCGGTAGGCGTCGACCCGGGTGCGCTTGGCGTACCCGCCGCGGGTGATGGTGACGACGACGTCCTCGACGGGGATGAGGTCCTCGTTGCTCATGTCGCCGTCGAACGGGTCGATCGTGGTGCGGCGGTCGTCGCCGTACTTGGTGACGATCTCGCCGAGCTCGTCGCTGACGATCGTCCGCTGCCGGGCCGGCGAGCCGAGGATGTCCTCGTAGTCGGCGATGCGGGTCTCGAGCTCGGCGTGCTCGTCGGTGAGCCGCTGCCGCTCGAGGGCGGCCAGGCGGCGCAGCTGCATGTCGAGGATGGCGCTCGCCTGGATCTCGTCGATCTCGAGCAGCTCCATCAGGCCCTCGCGGGCGACCTCGACGGTGGCCGATCGCCGGATCAGCGCGATCACCTCGTCGAGCGCGTCGAGCGCCTTCAGCAGCGCGACCACGATGTGCATGCGCTCCTGCGCCCGGCGCAGCCGGTAGCGGGTGCGGCGGACGATCACGTCGAGCTGGTGCTCGACCCACAGCCGCACGAACGCATCGAGGCTGAGCGTGCGCGGTACGCCGTCGACGAGCGCGAGCATGTTCGCGCCGAACGTCTCCTGCAGCTGGGTGTGCTTGTAGAGGTTGTTCAGCACGACGGTCGCGATCGCGTCGCGCTTCAGGACGATGACCAGGCGCTGGCCGGTGCGGCCCGAGGTCTCGTCGCGGATGTCGGCGATGCCGGCCAGCCGGCCGTCCTTCACCAGCTCGGCGATCTTCAGCGCCAGGTTGTCGGGGTTCACCTGGTACGGCAGCTCGGTGACCACCAGGCAGGTGCGGTTCTGGATCTCCTCGACCGTCACCACCGCGCGCATCGTGATCTGGCCGCGCCCGGTGCGGTACGCGTCGTCGATGCCCCGCTTGCCCATGATGAGCGCGCCGGTCGGGAAGTCGGGGCCCTGGACGCGCTCGAGCAGCGCCTCGAGCAGCTCCTCCTTCGAGGCCTCCGGGTGCTCGAGCAGCCACTGCACGCCGGACGCGACCTCGCGCAGGTTGTGCGGCGGGATGTTCGTGGCCATGCCGACCGCGATGCCGGCCGACCCGTTCACCAGCAGGTTCGGGAACCGGGACGGCAGGACCAGCGGCTCCTGGGTGCGGCCGTCGTAGTTCTCGGTGAAGTCGACGGTCTCCTCGTCGATGTCGCGGACCATCTCCATGGCCAGCGGCGCCATCCGGCACTCGGTGTACCGCGGCGCGGCCGCCGGGTCGTTGCCCGGCGAGCCGAAGTTGCCCTGGCCGGCGACCAGCGGGTACCGCAGCGACCACGGCTGGGCGAGCCGCACGAGGGCGTCGTAGATCGGCGCGTCGCCGTGCGGGTGGTACTGCCCCATCACGTCGCCGATGACGCGGGTGCACTTGGAGAACTGGCGGTCGGGCCGGTACCCGCCGTCGTACATCGCGTAGAGGATCCGGCGGTGCACGGGCTTCAGCCCGTCGCGGACGTCGGGCAGGGCGCGGCCGACGATCACGCTCATCGCGTAGTCGAGGTAGGACCGCTGCATCTCCAGCTGCAGGTCGACCTGCTCGATCCGGTCGTACTGCGGCGCGTCGGTGGGGGGCTGCTCGCTCACGGGTGTGCTCCTGGCTCAGGACGGGGAGGTCGGGGGACGGCGCTCGCGCGCTAGATGTCCAGGAACCTCACGTCCTTGGCGTTGCGCTGGATGAACGACCGGCGGGACTCGACGTCCTCGCCCATCAGGATCGAGAAGATCTCGTCGGCCGCGGCGGCGTCGTCGATGGTCACCTGGCGCAGGATGCGGTGGTCGGGGTCCATCGTGGTGTCCCACAGCTCGCGGTAGTCCATCTCGCCGAGGCCCTTGTAGCGCTGGATCGCGCTGTCCTTGGGGAGCCGGCGCCCGGCGGCGCGGCCCTCGGCGAGCGTGGCGTCGCGCTCCTTGTCGGAGTAGACGTAGTCGTGCGGGGCGTTCGACCACTTGATGCGGTACAGCGGCGGGGCCGCGAGGTACACGTGGTTGTTCTCGATCAACGGCTTCATGTAGCGGAACAGCAGGGTCAGCAGCAGCGTGCAGATGTGCTGGCCGTCGACGTCGGCGTCGGCCATCAGCACGATCTTGTGGTACCGCAGCTTCTCGAGGTTGAAGTCCTCGCCGAACCCGGTGCCGAACGCGGTGATGAGCGCCTGCACCTCGTTGTTGCCCAGCGCCTTGTCGATGCGCGCCTTCTCGACGTTGAGGATCTTGCCGCGGATGGGCAGGATCGCCTGCGTCTCGGGGTTGCGTCCCTGCACGGCGGAGCCGCCGGCGGAGTCGCCCTCGACGATGAAGACCTCGCAGCGGCTCGGGTCGTTGCTCTGGCAGTCGCGCAGCTTGCCCGGCATGCCGCCGGACTCGAGCAGGCCCTTGCGCCGGGTCGCCTCGCGCGCCTTGCGCGCGGCCATCCGCGCGGCCGCCGCCTGGATCGACTTGCGGACGACGTCCTTGGCCTGGGACGGGTTGCGCTCGAGCCAGTCGCCGAGCTGGTCGCGGACGACCTTCTGCACGAACGTCTTGGCCTCGCTGTTGCCCAGCTTGGTCTTGGTCTGGCCCTCGAACTGCGGCTCGCCGAGCTTGATCGAGATGACCGCGGTCAGGCCCTCGCGGATGTCGTCGCCGGTCAGCGCCGGGTCCTTCTCCTTCAGCAGGTTGTTGGCGCGCGCGTAGGTGTTCACGAGCGTGGTCATCGCCGCCCGGAACCCCTCCTCGTGGGTGCCACCCTCGTGGGTGTTGATCGTGTTGGCGTAGGTGTGGACCGACTCGGAGTAGGCGCTGGTCCACTGCATCGCGACCTCGAGCGAGAGCCGGCGCTCGGTGTCCTCGGCCTCGAACGCGATCACGTCGGCGTGCACGGGGTCGGACTTCTTCGAGGTGTTCAGGTGGGTGACGTAGTCGACCAGGCCGCCGTCGTAGCGGAAGGTGACCGAGCGCTGGGTCTCGGCGCCCGCGGTGTCGGAGGTGTCCTCGTGGCCGGGCCGCTCGTCGGTGAGCGAGATGGTGAGGCCCTTGTTCAGGAACGCGTACTGCTGGAAGCGCGTGCGCAGGGTCTCGAAGTCGTAGACCGTGGTCTCGAAGATGTCGCCGTTGGGCCAGAACGTCACCGTGGTGCCGGTGGCGTCGGTGTCGCCGACCTTGGCGAGCGGCGCGTCGGGCACACCCATCGTGTAGTGCTGCTCGTAGGCGGCGCCGTCGCGGCTGACCTCCACCTTCAGGGTGCCCGAGAGCGCGTTCACCACCGAGACCCCCACGCCGTGCAGGCCGCCGGAGACCGCGTACCCGCCGCCGCCGAACTTGCCGCCCGCGTGCAGCACGGTGAGCACGACCTCGACCGCGGGGCGTCCCTCGCCGGCGACGACGTCGACGGGGATGCCGCGGCCGTTGTCCTGCACCCGCACGCCGCCGTCGGCCAGCAGCCGGACGTCGATGGTGTCGCAGTAGCCGGCCAGCGCCTCGTCGACCGCGTTGTCGACCACCTCGTAGACCAGGTGGTGCAGCCCGCGCTCGCCGGTGGAGCCGATGTACATGCCGGGGCGCTTGCGGACCGCCTCAAGGCCCTCGAGCACGGTGATCGCGCTCGCGTCGTAGGTGGCGCCCGCGGCCGCGTCGGCCAGCGAGGGCGCCTCCTCCGGGTTCGCGGTGGGCTCCAGCTCGCTCAGGTCGGGCTTGGGCTGGACCTCGGACGGGGTGGGCTCGCTGGTCTCGTCGGCCACGGAGGTGGACGCTCCCTCGGGATCGGGGTGCCGGGCGCTCCCGGCACACGTGACGGTCCCCCGCGCAGGGTGGGACCGTCTGACCCCTCATCCTACGCCCTGGGGGACGCCGGACACGCGCCGTGGTGCCCTTCCGCGCCGGATTTCCGCAGCGTTCCGGGTGCCGGACGACTCCCCCCACGGGTCCGGGGCCTCCGAGGGCTCTCAGGGGCTACCCGTAGGTGTCGCGCGGTCCGCGTCCCGGGGCGGTGCGAGGTCCCCGGGTCCACGACGGCGCGGCCGGTCCGCGCACCACCAGCTTCGTCACCACCCCGGCCCCGAGGTCGTCGGACAGCCGGGCCAGGACGCGCGGCGCGAGCAGCCGCACCTGGGTGGCCCACGCGGTCGAGTCGGTGCGGACGGTGAGCACGCCGTCCTCGAAGGTCTCCGGCGTGCAGTGCGAGGCCACCTCGGCGCCGACCACCTGGTCCCACCGGCCCAGCACGCCGCCGACCGCCACCGAGGTGCCCCAGGCGCGCTCGGCCACGACCCGCGCGATCGCGCGCCCGAACGGCTGCGGGTCGCGGTCGTCCGGGCCCGAGCCCGAGCGGGTGCCGTCCGGGCGGCGCAGGCGCGCGCCGCGACGGCAGGCCGCGACTACGTGGTGCCGGACGACGTC